>CANLAC010000030.1 GCA_947488645.1 Actinomycetota bacterium
ACATGCATCTGACGCACTGTGTCTGATCTAAATGCATCACACGCAAATGCATAACTACTTTCCATCGGAATCACGATGATGTAACCATCGGCAATTGCTTTGGCAGCCTTATTAACATGGCGAGTTACCTCACCCTTTTTAAGATCAATATCTTTTGCCATGGCTACCTCCTGACCGCACTAGTCCAACGGGGACGACCTACTAGGTCATCATGCAGGGCTATTTCTAGAAAATCTACTCCAAGTGCTGCAGCAATTGCTGCGCCTTGATCCTCTGTATGTTCAATCACCAAGACTCCCCCTGGCTTTAACAAACGGCTAGCTGCTGCAATAAATATTTGTGGGATTTCCATTCCTGTTGGACCGCCAAACAAGGCAATGTGTGGCTCAAAGCCAGCAACATCACGGGGTAATTCTTGTGAATCTGGGACATAGGGCGGGTTAGCGATAACTACATCGCACTTAATGCCAGGTAACACATCTGCAACATCGCCCTCAACTACCCGCACATTTTCTGCAATTACCGAAACGTTTTTCTTTAACCAGAACAAGGCTTCAGGGCTTTTTTCAACAGCAATCACTCGAGTTGTTGGTGCTTCAGTTGCAATTGCAAGTGAGAGTGCCCCAGACCCTGCGCCAAGATCAATCACACTCACTGGTGCCGGCAGATTTTCGATGTGCTGCAGAACAGCCTCGACAAGTAACTCTGATTCCGGACGTGGCACGAGCACTCCAGGCCCAACTTCTATATTTAAGTATCTAAAACCGGCCGTCCCGGTTAAGTACTGCAACGGTTCAAAGTCCAGTCGGCGATCCAATAGATCATAAAACTGCTCTTCAAGAACATCTTTATCGTCAATACCTAGCAGAGTTGATTCAACTAAGACAGTGTTATGTAGATCCATTCGGGACAAACCAAGAACATGTGCCAACAAATGCTCAGCATCTACTTCAGAAATTCCAGATTCAGCTAACTGCGATTTAGCATCGCGCAGAATCTCCTTGATGTGCATGTTAGTTCGCGTTAGCCAAACGTGCAGCTTTGTCGGCATCTAGCAATGTTTGAATCATGTCATCCAGATCTCCGTTAAGGACGGCGTCTAAGTTATTTGACTTGTAATTAACACGGTGGTCGCTAATGCGATTTTCAGGATAGTTATAGGTGCGAATGCGTTCAGAACGATCAACTGTTCTTACCTGGCTTTTGCGCTCTGCAGAGGCAATCGCTTCAGCCTTTTCTTGAGCATCAGCCAAAAGGCGAGCTCGCAAAATACGAAGTGCCGATTCCTTATTCTGGAGCTGGCTCTTTTCATTCTGGCAAGAAACAACGATTCCTGTTGGAACGTGGGTTAATCGCACAGCAGAGTCAGTTGTATTCACCGATTGTCCACCAGGACCTGAAGAGCGATAAACATCTACGCGCACGTCATTCATATTGAGGTCAACGTCAACTTCTTCTGCTTCAGGAAGGATCAAAACCCCTGCAGCCGAAGTGTGAATACGACCCTGGCTTTCAGTCTCTGGCACACGCTGTACGCGGTGCACGCCACCTTCAAACTTTAAGCGCGCATATGGAGATTCTCCAGGTGCAGCCACACCCTTTGATTTAACAGCCACAGAAATATCTTTGTATCCACCCATTTCACTTTCGGTGGCATCAATGATTTCAACTTTCCAATTGTGCTTTTCGGCATAGCGCATATACATACGCAGCAAATCACCGGCAAAAATTGCTGATTCATCACCGCCGGCTCCTGCTTTAACTTCCAAAATAACATCGCGATCATCATTGGGATCACGTGGCAATAGCAACTCTTCTAGCTTTATAGCTGCTGCATCACGTGTTACTTCCAGTGCTGGAATTTCAGCAGCAAAATCTGGGTCAACAGCGGCCAATTCAGCAGCTGCCAACAAATCATCTTCAGCTGACTTCCAGGCTTTGAAACCTGCAACGACAGGACCTAGTTGGGCATAGCGACGTCCAAGTTTGCGTGCATTTGCTTGATCATCATGGATAGAAGGATCAGCCATCTTTGCCTCTAGTTCGGCGTATTCGCGCACCATCTCATGTGCTGATGCAAAGCGATCATTACTCATTGACTGCTCCTTTCTATTTTGTAGTCAGTTCTAATTTAACCTTGTGGAAATAAAAAAACCGCGACCGCAACCCGACTAGGGCTGCGATGCGGTTTCTTTAGAAAGCTAGTTAGCTGCTTTTTTACCGAAGCGCTCTTCGAACTTAGCCACGCGACCACCAGTATCAAGGATGCGCTGCTTGCCTGTGTAGAACGGGTGGCATACAGAACAGACTTCAACATAAATTGAACCACTTGCTACTGTTGAACGAGTTACAAACTTCTCGCCACAACCACAAGTAACTTGGGTGTCTTTGTATTCTGGGTGGATCTCTGGCTTCATGGTTATTCCTTATATTCGTGTTTGGGTCTCATTGCTGAGTGAACCAAACGGACGGTTAACAGACCCCAAGGGTAAGCGATAAGCCTACATTTGAGAAATTTACGCTTACTTTGAGTCGTCTGGACCCGAAGTTGTCTTCTGAATCTGCATCAAGAACTCGACGTTGGACTTTGTGCCCTTCATCTTCTCAAGCAGCAGTTCCAGAGCAGCTTGTGGCTCTAGTGCGTGTAATACACGACGTAGCTTCCAGACAATGTTGAGTTCTTCAGAACCCATAAGGATTTCTTCCTTACGTGTACCTGAAGCAACAACGTTAACTGCAGGGAAGATTCGCTTGTCAGCCATACGGCGATCAAGAATCAACTCCATGTTTCCAGTTCCCTTGAACTCTTCGAAGATAACTTCATCCATGCGAGAGCCCGTATCAACGAGTGCTGTTGCAAGAATCGTTAGTGATCCACCATCTTCAATATTACGAGCAGCACCGAAGAACTTCTTTGGTGGATATAGCGCGGCTGAATCAACACCACCAGAAAGAATTCGACCTGATGCAGGAGCAGCGATGTTGTATGCACGGCCAAGACGCGTAATTGAGTCAAGAAGAACAACTACATCGTGACCTAGTTCAACCAAACGCTTTGCGCGCTCGATGGCAAGTTCAGCAATTGTTGTGTGGTCATCTGCAGGGCGATCAAAAGTTGAAGCAATAACTTCACCCTTAACTGATCGCTGCATATCTGTAACTTCTTCAGGACGCTCATCAACTAGAACAACCATCAAGTGACACTCTGGGTTGTTTGTTGTGATCGCATTAGCAATTGATTGAAGAACCATTGTCTTACCGGCCTTTGGAGGCGAAACAATAAGACCACGTTGACCTTTACCGATTGGTGCGATCAAGTCGATAACGCGAGTTGTCAGAACATTTGGCTCTGTTTCAAGACGCAGACGCTCCTGCGGATAAAGCGGGGTCAGCTTTCCGAATTCAACACGATTACGTGCTTCTTCAGGAGTCATTCCGTTTACTGTTTCAAGAGTAATAAGTGCGTTGAACTTCTGCTTTGTTTCACCCTCACGAGGTTGGCGAACTTGGCCTGTAACAACATCTCCCTTGCGCAGACCGTTCTTTCGAACCTGCTGCAATGAAACATAAACATCGTTAGGTCCTGGAAGGTATCCAGCTGTGCGAATGAAGGCGTAGCTTTCAAGAATATCGAGCAAGCCGCCTACTGGAACTAGAACATCGTCTTCACCAATTACTGGCTCACGCTCTTCGCGTGGAGCACGGTCACGGTTGCGATCGCGATTGCGGTCACGCCCACGACCACGGTCGTTGCGATCAAAGCGGTCATTACGTCCACCACGGTCGTTGTTGCTCTGTGGTGCCGGTGATGAATCATCGCCATCATCATCTGAATCCTGATTGTTGTTCGAAGGCTTTGAATCCTTCTTGCGGTTATTACGTGCTTCGCGGCGTGCTTCGCGTTCAGCTTTAGCAGCTTCGCGGTTCTTAGCCTGTAAGTCAGCAATCGCTTCTACTAATGCGTCCTTTTTCATCTTTGCTGCGCCATCGACACCAAGTTGTGTTGCAACTGTCTTTAACTTTGGAAGGGTCATGGCAGCAAGCTCTGGACTTTGTGAGCGAACTGGTTCAATTTCTGTTGTCATGAATATCTTTTCACTATTGGTTCTAGGGCTTAAATCCTAAAGAACCTGGGATTTTTGTTTTTTTGAAATTATCTGATGTGTTACTGGCCGCTAGATGTGCCGTTCAGATGTGTAAAGGTTAGCAGGATAGGGCGCGAAATCGCAAAATTAAGCAGTGACCAGGCTTACGCCTGTGCGTGAGATGCCCAGGGAAATCATGTGGAACTTATCCCCTGCTGCACGCTCTAATTCAGCCGCCTCTGTTTCGCCACCTGTGTGAAGAACTAGCACTGTTGGGCCAGCACCTGAAATAAAGGCGGCCACACCTGCTTTGCGAAGCTTTGTCATCAGGGCAAAACTGTTGGGCATTGCATCCTTGCGATAGGACTGATGTAAGTAATCTTCAGTTGCACCTAGCAATAGATCTGGGCGGTGTTGCAGTGCTTGCACCAGAACCGCAACATTGCTTGAGTTCTTAACAGCATCACTGTGCGGGATTGCTTCAGGCAACATCTTGCGGGCTTTTGATGTTGAAAGCTCTGTTGCTGGAACAAATGCAAGAACACCAATGCGTGGATCGACATCAAAGTTTAAGGATTGTGCAACAACATGACCGCGTTGGGATTCTTGCCATGCCAAGTTTGCCCCGCCATAGATCGCAGCTGAAACATTATCTGGATGGCCTTCCATTTCATTTGCAATGTTCAACATATCTTCATTGGACATACGTTCGTTGCCACCTAGAACAAGTGCTCGGGCGAGTGCTAAGCCACCAACGATTGCTGCTGCCGATGAACCTAAACCACGACCATGTGGAATCACATTTAATTGGCGCAATGAAATACCACGCGGGCGACCACCTAAGAAATCAAAACCTCTATACATCGCCTTGATAACTAAATTCTTATCTGTTGTTGGAATACTTTCTGCACCTTCTCCAGCCACATCAATATCAACACCTGGCTCATCCATTACCTGTGCCATGTAACGATCATTCATGTTAAGTGCCAACCCAAGACAGTCAAAGCCAGGTCCTAAGTTCGCACTTGATGCGGGTACTTGAACCTGAATAGGTTGTGCCTTATATGTTGGCTTCATAATTTTTACGCAAGTCCCAATGCTTTAGCTGCAATCTTTGCATTCACTGGAACAACTACCGGCTTTTTCGCAGCCTCTAGCGCGTACGGAATATCTTTTAAGCCATGGCCTGTAACAGTAATAACAATTGTCTTATCCTTTGGCAGCTTGCCGGCCTTCTTATATTTAATAAGCCCCGCAAGACCTGCAGCAGATGAAGGCTCAACAAAGATGCCTTCTTTAGCTGCAATTAAGCGGTATGCACTCAGGATTTCGCGGTCAGTAACAGAGTCAATGACACCACCTGATACATCGCGGGCTTCGATTGCTTGCTGCCATGAGGCAGGGTTTCCGATGCGAATTGCAGTAGCAATTGTCTCTGGGTTCTTAACAATCTTGCCCTTAACAATGGGTGCAGCACCTGCAGCTTGGAATCCATACATCATTGGAAGCTTTGTTGAAAGACCATCCTTGTTATATTCCTTATAACCCTTCCAGTAAGCAGTGATGTTTCCTGCATTACCAACTGGGAGTGCGTGAATATCTGGTGCATCACCCAGCATGTCTACAACTTCAAAACTTGCAGTCTTTTGTCCTTCGATGCGATATGGGTTGACAGAGTTAACTAGTGCGACGGGATAATTTTCTGACAGTTCGCGAGCAAGTGTGAGGCAATCATCAAAATTGCCGTTCACTTGCAAAATTGTTGAGTCGTGAATAACTGCTTGTGCCAGCTTTCCCATTGCGATCTTGCCTTTAGGAATCAAAACAGCTGGTCGCATTCCTGCTTTCACGGCGTATGCAGCGGCGGAGGCAGATGTGTTTCCGGTAGATGCGCAGATAACAGCCTTTGCGCCATCCTCTGCCGCCTTTGAAATCGCCATTGTCATACCGCGATCTTTGAAAGAGCCTGTTGGGTTTAGACCTTCATACTTGATCCACACATTGTTACCAAGAAGTTCTGAAAGGTTGCAGGCATAGATAAGTGGTGTGCCACCTTCGCGTAAAGAAACAATGGGAGTTTTTGCACTCACTGGAAGACGGTGACGGTACTCCTCAATAACTCCGCGCCATTGGTGCGCACCAGTTTCCTTTTTAGAAAATAGACCCATTAGGCAGGTGCTCCCTCAACGCGAATGACGCTTTCAACTTTGCTGACAATATCCATCTTCTTCAACTTTTCTACGCAAGCATCTAATGCATCCTCTGAGGCAGCGTGAGTAACAACAATTAACTCTGCATCTGCGCCAAGACCTGCTTGTCGCACTGTTTGGATAGAAACGTTTTCACTAGCAAATGTTTGCGCGATTGCAGCCAAAACGCCTGATTTATCAGCAACATGTAGCCGCACGAAGAATTGGGACTTCACTGCGCCAATAGGAGCAATATCAAGGTCGGCATAATCTGATTCACCGTAACCAACAGTTGAATATGCAGCATGGCGGGCAACGGCTACTAAATCACCAAGAATTGCTGATGCTGTTGGGGCGCCGCCTGCTCCGCGACCATAGAACATCAGCTGTCCAGCAGCTTCTGATTCAACATAGATTGCGTTAAAAGCATTACGAACAGATGCCAAAGGATGGGCCATCGGCAAGATCACTGGGTGAACGCGAACTGAAATCTCATCTTTAACAGTCAGCTCTGCAATAGCCAATAATTTAATAACGCTGTTCATTGATTTGGCCGCCATGACATCTTCAGATGAAATGTGTGTGATTCCTTCGCAATACACCTCATCGATCACAACGGTGCTGTGAAATGCAAGGCTGGCAAGCAGGGCTGCCTTTGCTGCTGCATCATGTCCTTCAATGTCGGCAGTTGGATCTGCTTCGGCATAACCCAGTGATTGTGCTTCCTTTAGTACTTCATCAAATGCGCGGCCTTCTTCATGCATCTTTGTAAGAATATAATTTGTTGTTCCATTAACAATTCCCATCACACGAGTGATTTGATCACCAGCAAGTGATTCACGCATAGATCGAATGATCGGAATAGCACCTGCAACGGCGGCTTCGTAATACAAATCCACACCTGCTGCATCTGCAGCGTTAAACAATTCGTGTCCATGTGTTGCAAGCAACGCTTTATTGGCAGTGATTACAGATTTACCGTTTTTAATTGCTTCAAGGATTAAAGACTTAGCAGGTTCGATTCCACCCATCACCTCAATGATGATGTTGATGCTTGGATCTGAAACTATCGATTTAAGGTCGGTTGTAATTAATGAGGAATTAACACCTTCGCGCGCACCTGCTGTGCGAACGCCAACTTTGCTTAACTTAAGAAGTGCCCCTGAGCGCTCTGAGAGCTCTTGCTCATCATCTTGGAGCAGGCGGGCAACTTGGCTGCCGACAACGCCGCAGCCGAGCATTCCAATTGTGATTGTTTTGACGCCCGAGTTCATGGCGCCATTCTTTCATAGATGACTAGATCGGCGTTAAATATCGAGCCGAAGCAGATCAGCTTCAGTCTCTCGGCGCACAATTACACGCGCTTTTCCATCTTTTACTGCAACAACTGGTGGTCTTGGCACATGGTTGTAGTTGCTGGCCATACTGCGTCCATATGCACCAGTTGCAGGCACAGCTAATAAATCCCCCGGCACGATGTCATCGGGCAAATCGATTTCACGAATAACAATGTCGCCGGTTTCGCAATGCTTTCCTACCAAACGGCTAGAAACATGTGGAGCAGTGCTTGTGCGATTAGCCAAAATTGTTGTGTATTCAGCGCCGTAAAGAGAAGGTCGAATGTTGTCACTCATTCCACCATCTACTGAAATGTAGCGGCGATGGGTGCCGTTTTCTAAGGTCACATCTTTTACTGTTCCAACTTCATACAAAGTAAACATTGTTGGACCCACGATCGCCCGGCCTGGTTCAATTGAAACTCTTGGAATCTGCAGCTTGTGTGCTCCGCAGTTCTTTGTTACTGCAGCCGCAAGTGCGTTCATCGCCTCTGCAGGATTTACAGTTTCATCTCCAGGAAGATATGCAATTCCGTATCCCCCACCAAGATCTAATTCGGGTAACTCAGATTTGAACTCATCACGGTATTGGGCAAGTAAAGAAATTAACCGCTCTGACAAAATCTCAAAGGATTTGTAACCAAAGATTTGAGAACCGATGTGTGCATGGATTCCACGAAGTTCAAGGCTTGGATGTGTGCGAACTGCAGCAATCGCAGCCCATGCCGCACCACTTGCAATTGAAAAACCAAACTTCACATCTTCATGTGCTGTGGCAATTGATTCGTGGGTGTGGGCTTGGATACCCGGTGTTATGCGCAGCAATACCGCTTGAACTTTTCCTGCCTTTTTAGCTGCAGCTGCAACACGTTCTATTTCATAGAGGGAATCAATGACAATTGATTCGACCCCAACTGAAATAGCTTTTTCAATTTCGCCTAAAGATTTGTTGTTTCCGTGCACTTCAATCTTTGCCGGATCAATTGAGCCAGCCAGCGCAACTGCCATTTCTCCGCCCGTACTTACATCAATACCAATGCCTATTTCCTTGATCCACCGGGCAACTTCGGTGCAAATAAATGCCTTTGATGCGTAATAAACAGTGCCAGCATGTAGTCCAAATGCATCCTTAAGGGCTTTATCCCACGCAAGTGCGCGTTCCCGAAAATCTGCTTCATCAATAAAAAATGCTGGTGTTCCAAATTCTTTTGCAAGAGTCTTGGCAGTTATTCCTGCAATTGAAAGTTCAGCACCGGTTGTGACAGATGAAGACCACATCAGCTACATCCTCTCCGGTGCACTCACGCCTAGAAGATCTAGACCGTTATGAACAACCTGCTTTGTTGCAGTACATAGTAATAAACGCGCGGTGTGTAGCGCAGATAATTCTTCATCCCCCATAGGCAAGACACGGCAATCGTTGTAGAAACCGTGATAAGTACCAGCAAGTTCCTCGAGATAACGCGCTATGCGGTGTGGCTCACGAAATTCTGCAGCACTTGCCACCACTCGTGGGAATTCAGCCAAGGCAGCAAGTAATTCATTTTCCCGATCATGAACTAATTGTGAAGGATCAAAATCGTCTAGATTCAATGATGCTCCGAGTTCAAGGGCATTACGCAATACAGCAGCGATCCGAGCATGGGCATACTGAACGTAATAGACAGGATTCTCATTTGTATTTCGCTTTAAGATATCTATGTCCATCACCATCGGTGTATCAACTGGGTAGCGAATCAAGGTGTAGCGCGCAGCATCTACGCCCACCTTTTCAACAAGTTCTTCCAGAGTAATGATTGTTCCAGCGCGCTTAGAGAGTTTGACCTCTTCGCCGCCTTCCATGATTTTTACGAGCTGCCCAATGAGCACCTCGACGTTGTATCCAGGGTCATCTCCAGCACAAGCCGCTGTTGCCTTTAAACGACCGATATACCCATGGTGATCAGCGCCCAGCATATAAATACAGATATCAAAGCCACGCTCGCGCTTGTTGATGTAATAAGCAGTATCTGATGCAAAGTAGGTAAGTGCGCCATCACTTTTTGTCATTACTCGATCTTTGTCATCGCCAAAATCTGTAGTTCGAAGCCACACAGCGCCATCAACATCAAAGACGTGTCCTTGTGCGCGAAGCTTTTCCATGCCATGTTCTACAGAGCCTTGTTCATGTAAAGATCTCTCAGAGAACCAAACATCAAAATGTGTATTGAAAGTATCTAAGACCCTTTGCTGATCGGTAAGTTGCAACTTATATGCTGCTTCGCGAAAAGCGATAAAACGTTCATCTTCAGCTAAATCTTTAATTCCAGAGTTTTGTGCGACAACTGCTTGAGCTAAATCCTTTATGTACTCACCTTGATAACCATTTTCTGGCACAGGATTTCCAAGTGCAACAGCTTCAACAGATTGACCAAACAAATCCATTTGATTACCGCGATCATTTATATAAAACTCACGTGTTACTTGTGCGCCAGCTGCAGTAAGCACTCGACCAAGTGCGTCGCCGACGGCAGCCCATCGGGTGTGACCTAAATGCAAGGGTCCAGTTGGGTTAGCGCTGATAAATTCAAGGTTGATCTTCACCCCGGTAAGTGCAGCGCCTTTTCCGTATTGGCTGCCTGCGGAAACTATTGTTTGCACAAGTGCTGCTTGGGTTGCACGATTTAAAGTGATGTTGATAAATCCTGGCCCAGCGATTTCTACCTTTGAAATATCTGCAACTGCCTTTAATTGATCTGCGATTATCTGAGCAACTTCTCGGGGATTCTTGCCTGCAGGCTTAGCCAACTGCAATGCAATCGAGGATGCATAGTCGCCGTGATCTCGATCTTTCGGACGATCTAACTTAATGACCGCTGGTGCTGTGCCAGTCAGGGCCCCTTCGGCGATGGCTCTATCGATTGCAGCCCTAATCGCCTCTTCTAAAATCTCAATCTGTGTGGGCACTGAGCAAGGCTATCGTGCAGATTTTGGAGAAATTGCCTCTTAACCTCTAATCTTGCCTCTTGGTTTACAGCGAAAGCTTCAAACCATGCGGGAGTGGTGAAATGGCAGACACGCAGGTCTTAGGAACCTGTGTCTTCGGACGTGCGGGTTCAAGTCCCGCCTCCCGCACACATCTATACGTCAAGAAGTTAGAGTTCACATATGGCAAAGAAATCTGCAGCCAAAATCAAAATGGAAGCCGCTGAAATAAAGCGCGCTGCTGCTGCCCGCCGTGAAGAAAAGAAACAAGCATCTGAAATTGTTGTCACCAATGGAAGCGCAGATCTGGATCGCTATGAATCACTAGATGGCTCTTGGCGTGAAATTGGCCTAGCTGCACCTGCGCGACGTGCACTGATTGATGATGGCTTATTTGAATTGGCTGACCTACGCAAGGTTTCACTTGCGGCGGTCAAGGACCTTCATGGCATGGGACCAAATGCGATTCGGATTTTAACTACCGAAATGAAAAAGGCAGACCTTTCCTTCAGGAAGTAACGCCGCTTTTAATTACTAAAAGCAAATGCAATCAACGCAACACCTGCAATAGCTAGCAGTGCTTTTACTTCGCGACGAACCAGAATTTTAAGGAGTGCTGGGCTAAACGTTGCACCGAGAATTGCCGCACCTGGACCAAAAATTAATGCGCTGCGAGAAATGATGTCGGGTTCGCCCCATTGGTATCGAAGATTAATCAGGCCGCAGGCAAATAGCAGATAGCCGCCCATGCGGTAGTTGTTGATCCAGTACTTATCTAATTTCTCTTGGCTCATGTCATTAGTCTATGAAAGCAAACAGGAGTGCCGCTTTCGCGACACTCCTGTTTTTAGGA
>CANLAC010000031.1 GCA_947488645.1 Actinomycetota bacterium
TCAAAGTTCGGCTATGCCCGTCCACAGGGCTTTTTTCGGCTATTTATTATCGCCACTTATGACTAGGATAAGGCCATTCCGAGAGGTCTATCCTCTCCACAAGCCTTCAGGGCTGATTTAACCGATTTTCAAGGAAAGGGGTTGCAATGGCCGAGAGCTCCTATAACGCCAGCAACATCACCGTCCTAGAAGGCCTAGAGGCGGTTCGCAAGCGCCCAGGAATGTATATCGGCTCCACGGGAGAGCGCGGCCTTCACCACCTGGTCTATGAAGTCGTTGATAACTCAGTAGATGAAGCTCTGGCTGGGCATTGCACCGAAATCAACATCACTCTTATGGCTGACGGGGGCGTTGAAGTAATCGATAACGGCCGCGGGATCCCGGTTGATATTCACCCAGTTGAAAAAAAGCCAGCATTAGAAGTTGTCCTCACAGTTCTACACGCGGGTGGAAAGTTCGGCGATGCTGGTTACTCAGTATCTGGCGGACTACACGGTGTTGGTATCTCTGTTGTTAACGCACTCAGCACAGATCTTTCAGTCATTGTTCAACGTGATGGAAGCTTTTGGTATCAAGAGTACAAACTTGGAGTTCCGGTAGCGCCAGTGCGCAAAGGTGATGAATCTAAGAAATCTGGAACAACTGTTCAATTCTGGCCCTCAAAGGAAATCTTTGAAACAACAGATTTTTCTTTCGAAGTTCTATCAACACGTTTTCGCGAAATGGCATTTCTTAATAAAGGTTTGATTTTAACTCTCACGGATATGCGTAACGGACATGTTGATGAAAAGGGTGAGCAGCTAACGGTCCGCTATGAGTATGACGGCGGTATTGCAGATTTTGTGAAGCACCTTAATTCAACCCGTGGTGAAACACATAAGTCAATTATCTCTTTTGCATCAGAAGATAAAAAGAACAAGATTTCACTGGAAGTTTCAATGCAATGGAATGCTGGTTTTTCTGAATCTGTTTACACATTTGCAAACACCATTCACACCCATGAAGGTGGGTCCCACGAAGAGGGCTTCCGCACCGCGCTAACCTCCATTGTCAATAAGTTCGGCGAGGAACAAGGTTTTATTCGCAAGAAGGAAGATCGCCTCACAGGTGATGATGTTCGTGAAGGCCTCACTGCAATTGTTTCTATCAAGCTTGTAGACCCACAGTTTGAAGGTCAGACAAAAACAAAACTTGGTAACTCTGAAGCAAAGACATTTACACAAAAAATTGTTAATGAAGAGCTAACAAGTTGGTTTGAGCAAAACCCTGTAGAAGGAAAAGAAATTGTTCGCAAGAGCATTGATGCTGCTGCAGCTCGTGTTGCTGCACGTAAGGCACGTGACTTAAGCCGTAATCGCAAAGGATTACTTGAAGGTCGCGGAATGCCTGGCAAGTTAGCTGATTGTCAGTGGACTGATCCTGCAAAGTGCGAGCTCTACATTGTCGAGGGTGATTCTGCTGGAGGTTCAACGAAGGGTGGTCGTGATTCACGCAACCAGGCAGTGCTGCCTATTCGTGGAAAGATTTTGAATGTTGAAAAAGCACGTATTGATCGCGTCTTGCAAAACAATGAAGTTCAAGCCTTAATTACCGCACTTGGTACCGGTGTGCATGAAGATTTCGATGTTAAGAAACTGCGTTATCACAAGATAATTTTGATGGCAGATGCCGATGTCGATGGACAACACATTCGCACATTACTTCTGACATTGTTATTCCGTTTCATGCGTCCATTAATCGAACAAGGTTATGTTTACTTTGCTCAACCACCACTTTATAAATTGAAGTGGGCTGGTAAAGAACCCGTTGAGTATGCATTTAGTGATCGTGAACGAGATGGCATGATCGAACTAGGAGTTGCAGCAGGAAAGCGTCTTCCAAAAGATGATGGAATTCAGCGCTTTAAGGGATTAGGTGAAATGCCAGCAAAAGAGTTGTGGGATACAACCATGGATCCAGAGCATCGAGTATTAGTTCGCGTTACATTGGATGATGCTGCAGCTGCAGATGATTTGTTCTCGGTACTTATGGGTGAAGATGTTGAGAAGCGCCGCGCATTTATTCAGCGCAACGCTAAAGATGTTAGGTTCTTGGATATCTAATGGATGATTTAAACCCAAATAATCTGGAGAATTTCGACAAGATCGAGACAGTTGATCTTCAAGTTGAGATGGCTCGTTCTTATCTTGATTACGCGATGTCAGTTATCGTCGGTCGCGCACTGCCAGATGTTCGAGATGGTTTAAAACCAGTTCACCGCCGTGTTTTATATGCGATGTATGACGCTGGATATCGTCCAGATAAGGGTTATTACAAATCTTCACGCATTGTTGGTGACGTTATGGGTAATTACCACCCACACGGTGACACCGCGATTTACGACTCGGTAGTTCGTTTGGCTCAACACTGGTCACTTCGCTATCTATTGATTGATGGAAATGGAAACTTCGGTTCTCCAGGAAACGACCCAGCTGCAGCAATGCGCTATACCGAAGCGCGTTTATCTCCTATTGCTATGGAGATGATGCGAGATATTGATGAAGACACAGTTAATTTTATCCCCAACTATGACGGCCGCTCACAAGAACCAACAGTTCTACCAAGCCGTCTGCCCAACCTTTTAGTCAATGGTTCTGCAGGTATCGCAGTTGGAATGGCAACAAATATTCCACCGCACAACCTGCGCGAAATCGGCGAAGCAGTTATTTACTCTCTTGAGCACCCAGAGATGAAACAAGAAGAGTTACTTAACCAATTAATCAAGATTGTTAAAGGCCCAGACTTTCCAACAAAGGCGCTCATTGTTGGTCGCACAGGTATTGAAGAGGCATACCGCACAGGCCGTGGATCAATCACAATGCGCGCAGTTGTTCAGGTTGAAGAGATTAACAAGCGCACATGTCTTGTAATAAGTGAGCTTCCATACCAAGTTAACCCAGACAACCTTGCCCTTAAAATTGCAGAGCTTGTTAAAGATGGAAAGATCAAAGGCATCGCAGATGTTCGAGATGAAGGAAATGAGCGTTTAGGACAACGTCTTGTAATTGTGTTGCAACAATCTGCAATTCCAAAGGTCATTCTCAATAACCTATACAAGCAAACACAATTACAGGACACATTTGGTGCAAACATGTTGGCACTAGTTGATGGCGTGCCCCGCACATTGCGTCTTGATGAATTTATTCGTTACTACATCGAACACCAGGTTGAGGTAATTGTTCGTCGCACAAAATACCGCTTGGCAGAAAAAGAAAAACGCGCACACATCTTGCAGGGTTACCTCAAAGCATTAGATGCCCTTGATGCTGTTATTGCTTTGATTCGCGCATCAACCACACCTGAAGAAGCCCGCACAGGTTTGATGAAGTTGCTGAGTGTTGATGAAATTCAAGCCAACGCTATTTTGGATATGCAGCTGCGCCGTATTGCAGCGTTGGAGCGTCAAAAGATTAATGATGAATATGACGGCTTAATGGCTGACATTGTTGAGCTCAACAAGATCCTTGTGAGCCCAGAGCGACAACGTGAAATTGTTAAGACAGAGCTTGCAGAATTGGTTGCAAAGTATGGCGATGAGCGCCGCACGCAAATCGTTGCAAGTGAAGGTGATTTCAGCGCTGAAGATTTAATTCCAGACCAAGATGTTGTTGTGACAATTACTCGTGGTGGATATTCAAAGCGCACCATGGCAGATCTTTACCGTTCACAACGCCGTGGCGGTCGAGGCGTAAAAGGTGCGGCGCTAAAGGAAGATGACGTTGTAGATCATTTCTTTGTTGCATCCACCCATGACTGGTTGTTGTTCTTTACAAACCAAGGCCGCGTATATCGCTCAAAGGTTCATGAGTTGCCAGATGCTGGACGAGATGCACGTGGACAACATGTTGCAAACCTGATGGCATTTAAACCAGATGAGAAAATTGCAGAAGTTTTGTCATTAAAGGATTACACAATTTCTCCGTTCTTAGTTCTTGCAACTCGCAATGGTTTAGTAAAGAAGACACCTTTGATTGAATACGACTCACCTCGCACGGGTGGATTAATTGCAATCACGTTAAAACCGGGCGATGAAGTTGTATCCGCGTCTTTAATCAACACAGATGATGAATTATTATTGGTATCAACAAAAGGAATGTCACTGCGCTTCACAGCAGATGATGAATCACTTCGTTCAATGGGTCGTTCAACAAGTGGTGTGATCGGAATGAAGTTCCGTGCAGATGACAACTTGTTAACTATGGCGCGGGTTAACGCTGACCTTGCTAAGGATTCATTTGTCTTTACAGCTACCAATGGTGGTTATGGAAAGAAAACTCCAATTGATGAGTATCGATTGCAGGGCCGCGGTGGTATTGGTATTAAGGCGGCCAAGATTGATGAGAATTCACGTGGATCCCTTGTCAGCGCATTGGTTCTACGTGATGAGGATGAAGTACTTGCTATTACTTCAGCTGGAACTGTCATGAGAACACCCGCTGCAGAGGTCCGTCAGACTGGGCGAGACAGTATGGGTGTGCGATTGGTGAATCTTGATGAAGGTGTGAGCCTGTTATCTGTCACTAAGAACGGGGAAGATGAGATTTCAGCGAAAAGTTAGTATGGTTCGCATCCTGAGTTAGAAGGTAACTAACGCTCGTTTTGGGAGTTGGTGAAGTTCAAGGTAATCTTGGCACTTCGCGCTTTAAAGAGAAATCTTTACTGCGGGCCCATAGCTCAGCCTGGTTAGAGCGCTTCCCTGATAAGGAAGAGGTCGGTGGTTCAAGTCCACCTGGGCCCACCCGTTCTAATACGGGGACCTAGCTCAATTGGTAGAGCGCTGCCTTTGCAAGGCAGAGGTTAGGGGTTCGATTCCCCTGGTCTCCACACAGTTTGTTTCCACCGCACCCACAACGAGAAAAGAGAAATCCATGTCATCAACAGCAACTCTTCACACATCACTTGGTGACATTGTTATTGAACTTTTCCCAAACCACGCACCAAAGACAGTTGCAAACTTTGTTGAGCTAGCAACTGGTGCAAAGGAGTGGACTGATCCCCGCACGGGCGATAAGTCAACTGCAAAGTTGTATGACGGAACAATCTTTCACCGTGTCATTGATGGTTTCATGATTCAAGGTGGAGATCCACTAGGCCGCGGAACAGGTGGGCCGGGATACCGTTTCGCAGATGAGTTCCACGGAGAGTTAACTTTTGATCGCCCATACATTCTTGCTATGGCAAACTCAGGACCAGGAACAAATGGTTCACAGTTCTTTATTACCGTTGCACCAACTACATGGTTAAACCGTAAGCACAGTATCTTTGGTGAAGTAAAGGATTCTGCAAGCCAGGCAGTAGTTGATGCAATTGCAACTGCAAAGACTGGCGCACAGGACAAGCCAGCAACTGACATCACTATCAACAGCGTTACAGTTGCTTAAGCGTTCTGCCACCTACTCTTTAATCGCAGTAATCTGCGCTGCTTACCTTGTGCAGATAGTTGTGCCATCAATTGAACAACATCTTGTACTTCCCAATATCCAATACTTACAAGCAACCAATGAGTGGTATCGACTCTTCACTGTTGCACTAACTCACGCAGGACTTCTTCACCTTGGTTTTAATATGTACTCCTTGATGGTTTTAGGGAACCCACTAGAAGAAGCCTTTGGGAAAAACAAACTTCTGATCGTTTTCTTTGTTTCACTTTTGACCGGATCACTTGCTTCTTCATACTTTGCATCTGCATATAGCTACTCAGTTGGCGCATCAGGTGCGATTTTTGGATTATTTGGAGCACTTGCAATCGTTGGAAAGCGAATTGGCGCAGATATTCGATCCATCGTTGTGATTATTGGAATTAACTTTGTCATTGGCTTTGCAATGGGCGGGGTTGACTGGCGCGCACACCTAGGCGGATTAATCGGCGGGGTAGTGGCAGCTCAGTTAGTTATGGCTAAGAGATAAGTTATCCACAGGTTTTACCCACACTGTGGATCGAATTACAACAGTGTAATTAGAGGGTATTTTTAATTAGCGCCAGCGAGTGGCAAGTGAAAAGCCAACACCGATGAAACCAAAACCAATAATCATGTTCCAAGCACCGATTCCAGGGACTGGATAGGCGGTCTGGGTTACATAGAAGACCACAATCCAGAACAAACCGATCAAGAAGGCTGCAACCATTGTTGGAGCAAGCCAGCGTGGGCTCTCCAGTGGCTCATGAGGCGTCTTCACATCAACCTCTTGATTGTGAGCGCGCTGCTGCTCGACCTTCTTACGTAGCTTTGATTTAGGCATACGCGAAAGATACACCATGAGAGAGAATGCTCCTATGGCCGCCAAGATCCTCGTCATCGATAACTATGACTCCTTTGTCTTTAATTTGGTGCAGTACCTGCAGCAGTTAGGGGCCGAGTGCACCGTTGTCAGAAACGATGCTGTTGAAGCAAGTGAAGCTGGCAAGTATGACGGCGTCCTTATTTCTCCAGGACCTGGCACACCTGAAAAAGCTGGCGTATCCGTAGAGATGATTAAGTACTGCGCAGAGCATTCAATTCCATTATTTGGTGTGTGCTTAGGTCATCAAGCAATCGGTGTTGCATTTGGCGCGACTGTTTCTAGAGCCCCTGAATTACTCCATGGAAAAACATCCCTTGTGTATCACAAGCAAGAAGGTGTCTTGTCAGATCTTCCATCACCATTTACTGCAACTCGTTACCACTCACTCTGTGTTGAAAAAGATTCAGTACCAAACACATTACACATCACAGGATCAACTGAATCAGGATTAGTAATGTCAATGCAACACACAACACTTCCAATTCAAGGGGTGCAGTTTCATCCAGAATCTGTTTTAACAGAGTACGGACATCACATGCTTGCTAACTGGTTAGTGATGTGTGGAGATAAAGGCGCTCGCGAACGCGCAGTTGGTTTATCGCCAGTAGTTGGCACAGCTAAGTAATTTACGGCGTTTTATTGATTGTAATTGTTACTGACTTACCAATTGTCTGTGTTGTTCCAGCATCTGGTGCTTGACGGATAACAACTCCTATTGGCTGATTTGCATCATAACCAACAACTTCATTTACTAAGAAGCCTGCTTGAACTAAAATAGTTTTTGCTTGCAATGCATCAGTTCCAATTAATGATGGAACCAACACCTGGCCACTAGCAATTTGTAATACAACACCACGACCGGCAGTAATTGTTGATCCAGGTTCAGGTGTTACCTTCAAAACAGTTCCTTGTGCTTCATCTGATGGCACAGCCTCTGTTGCAGTTACTAATAAACCAACAGAAGAAAGTGCTGTGCGGGCATCAATGAGTGACATTCCCACTAAATCAATAGGAACAATTGAATTTCCAGGTCCATCTGAAATTGTTAAAACAACACCCGAACCCTTTTGCGCACGAACAGTCGCAAGAGGAATTTGGCTCGCGACTCGATCCTTTGGAATTCGACCATCATGGGCGCGAGTAACGGTGACGATGTAATCACCGAGCAAGGCTTCAGCTTCGGCTTGAGTTAAACCAACAACATTAGGTAGTTGCGGTAATCCAGCTGGATCTATACCTGGTCTTGTCATAAACACGCCTGCGACAAGTAGACCAAGGGCTGCAACTCCACTGATTGCACCTACCAACACCTTACGGCGCGACATCGGAGCCTTTGCGATCTTTGTTGTTACAACTTCCCCACCTTTGATTTTATATAAATCATCAAGCATCAATCCAGCTGTTTGATAACGATCATCGGGGTTTTTAGCTAAAGCAACAGTTAACAAAGTATCAATGCCCGCAGGAAGTTCAGGAACAATTTTGCTAGGAGCGATCAAAACCCCAGAAACATGTTGATAAGCAATCGACACAGGTGTTTCACCGCTAAACGGAGGCTTTCCTGTTAATACTTCGTATAACAAACATCCAGTTGAATAAATATCACTACGAAGGTCTGCGACCTCTCCCAACGCTTGTTCAGGAGAGAGATATTGCGCAGTTCCAACAACATTCCAGGTACTGGTTAGTGTCGCACCTAAATCTGCAAGTGCGCGAGCGATTCCAAAATCCATCACCTTCACATCGCCATGATCTGTAATCATGATGTTTGCAGGCTTTATATCTCTGTGCACGATTCCACTGTGATGTGAATACTCAAGTGCAGCCAAGATACCTTCACCAATTTCAAGTGCGCGCTTTAATGGAACACGTTCACCTTTGTGGATGAGTTCACGGAGAGTGTCGCCAGAGATTAACTCCATAACAATGTAGGGCGCTGGTTCTTCACCTGAGTCATACACGGCAACAATTCCTGGATGATTAAGTCCTGCAGCAGCAAGTGCCTCTTTTCTAAAGCGAGCAACAAAAGATGGATCGCGCGCTAAATCACTACGCAATACTTTCACAGCAACTTGTCGTGCAAGGCGGGTGTCTTCAGCAACATACACATCTGCCATACCGCCAGTGCCGATCATTTCACCAAGTTTGTAACGTCCACCCAGCAACACATTAATCATGAGCTGCTCCTAACAAGAGTGATGGCGTCGTTGATTTGTCTGAAATATCAGCGATCAGAATGGTGACATTATCAGGTGCGCCATTTATATATGTTGCGTCATTTAAAAACTTAACAGCTTCATCTTTATCAGATTTCTTTAAGCCAACTTTGATCTCTTTATCCGTTAAAACACCGGACAAGCCATCAGAACACAGCAAGTAGCGATCACCCTTTTTAACCTCATACATTTGCAGCACTGGGGTCACATCACCATCCCCGCGTAATGCTTGGGTCAACATCGAGCGTTGTGGGTGCTCAACAGCTTCAGCTTGTGAGATTGCGCCTTGATCGAGTAGTTCTTGAATAACAGTGTGGTCATTGCTGAGTTGCTCCAATGTGTTTCCGCGCAAGCGATAACAGCGTGAATCACCGACATGGAGCAGGGCAATTGTGGTGTCACGAATAAGCAGCGCAGTCAAGGTTGTTCCCATGCCACGCTTTTCAATCTCTTCATCAGCAACTGCAGCAATCTCTGCATCAATGCTATGTAATGAATGCATTAACAAATCTTCTACAGAATCTTCATCAATTTCTGTGGCGGTAAGTGTCGGTGCTAATTTTTGTAATACCCGTATTGCGATACGGGATGCGACTTCGCCTGCAGCATGCCCGCCCATTCCGTCAGCAACTGCGATTAACTGGGCGGATGTAAAAGCAGAGTCTTCATTTCCTTGGCGAACTAAGCCAATAGCCGAACGCGCAGAGGTTTCAAAGAAGTGCGCGCTCATGATGTAAGCCTAACGGTGTAACCTTCAAAGATGAAGATCTACGCACACCGCGGATCCTCCAGCACCCATCCTGAGTTAACAATGGCTGCCTATAAGGCTGCCATAGATGATGGTGCCGATGGCTTTGAATGTGATGTTCGCGTAACCAAAGATAACCAATTGGTTTTATGGCATGACGCAGATATGCAAAGGGTTGCAGGCAATGCTGCGCGGATTGCAGATTCAACCTTTAAGGAAATCAAATCCCACTACCCGCAAGCGATTACGTTGGATGAGTTATTAACTCTTGCTAGAGATAACAAAAAAGAGTTAGCAATTGAGACTAAACATCCAGTGCCATCGGGTAGTGCGGTAGAAAAGAAGGTAATGGAATTGCTTCACCAAGAAAAAGCAGTTGCAGATATCCACGTCATGTCATTTTCCTGGTTAGCTTTAGAAAATATTAGAAAGATTGATCCTGAGCAAAAAACTGTTGCTTTACTTCATGAGAGATATTCATTTGCGATGCGACGGTTTACATCAGCTCAATCAATTGGCCCAGGAATTACAGCATTTAGAGAGAAACCACATTTGAATCAAGACCCACGCAATCTCTTCGTGTGGACCGTTGATGATGCCGACGATATGCGCTTTTGCGCTGATAACGGTGTTGATGTCTTGATCACAAATACCCCGTCATATGCAAGGTCGGTACTCGGGTACAATTAGCAAGTGAGTACATACGCCTATCTCGGTCCCAAGGGAACATTTACAGAGGCGGCTCTTAAAAAGATCACTTCTTCTAATGATCGCCTTATGCCTTATGCCAACGTCACTGCTGCCCTCGATGCGGTCCGACTTGGTAAAGCCCACTATGCATTAGTCCCAATTGAAAACTCGGTAGAAGGTGTTGTTGCTCGCACCCTTGATGAGCTTGCAACTGGTGAGCCACTAACAATCGTTGGTGAAGTTACCTTGCCTGTTTCCTTTGCATTAATGATCAAAGGCGATGAAAAAGAGATTTTACGAATTGCTACACACCCACATGCAGAAGCACAGTGCCGCAATTACGTTGCTAAAAATTATCCAGATGCTGAGTTAATTTCTACGGCATCAACTGCAGCAGCGGCAGAGGCAATTTCACGTGGTGATTTTGATGCAGCGATTGCAGCACCTGTTGCAGCCGCACACTACGGTCTTCGCGTTATTGCAGACAATATTGGCGATAACCCGGGTGCGGTTACTAGATTTATTGTGGTTGCAAAGCCAGGTTCAATTCCAAAGAACACTGGCTGGGATCGCAGCTCGTTAGTGGTCTTTATCGGTGTTGACCACGCTGGTGCGCTCCTTGATATTTTGACTGAGTTCGCTAAGCGGGAAGTAAACCTAACTTTTATTCAGTCACGTCCGACTGGTTCAGCCCTTGGCCATTACCATTTCATTATTGACGTTGAGGGTCACATTGCAGATGCACCTGTGAAGGAGGCAGTAGAAAGCCTTCGAGCAATCTGCGAAGACATCCGATTCCTTGGCTCATACCCACGAGAAAAGATAAGTAAATGATCGACATCAAGTACCTGCGTGAACACCCTGATGCGGTACGGGCATCTCAAAAGGGCCGCGGTGAAGATGTAACGATTGTTGATAAAGTTTTAGCAATTGATGAACTTCGCCGCGCAGCGTTAGATAAATTTGAAACATTACGCGCAGAACAAAATGTATTGTCTAAATCAGTTGGTGCTGCAAAAAGCAATGAAAAGACTGCCCTATTGGAAAATGCTAAAGAGCTTGCAAACAAGGTGAAAGACGCTGATTCAAAGCGCGCAGAAGTTGAAGAACAAGCAAAGCAATTGATCATGCAACTATCAAATATTTTAGATCCAGAAGCACCAATTGGCACAGAGGCAGATTTTGTAGTTATTGAACATGTTGGCACACCACGCAC
>CANLAC010000032.1 GCA_947488645.1 Actinomycetota bacterium
TTGTTCGCTTCGAAGAATCAGTTCGCGGTTGCGATGCATTTGTTATTCAAAGCCACACAGATCCAGTTAACAAGCAGATCATGGAGCAGTTGATCATGATTGATGCTTTGAAGCGTGCATCTGCAAAACGCATCACAGTGGTTACACCTTTCTATGGTTACGCGCGACAAGATAAGAAAAGTCGCGGACGCGAACCAATCACAGCTCGCTTGATAGCCGATCTTTTCAAAACCGCAGGTGCCGATCGTTTGATGGCTGTTGATCTTCACACTTCACAGATTCAAGGTTTCTTTGATGGTCCTGTTGATCACTTGTTTGCTCTCCCAATGCTTGCGAATTATGTTGGCAGCAAGGTTGATCGCACACGCTTGACAATTGTTTCTCCTGACTCAGGACGCGTTCGCGTTGCAGAGCGTTGGTCAGATCTACTTGGTGGCTGCCCAATCGCATTTATTCACAAAACTCGCGACCCACGCGTTCCAAATGAATCAATCACAGGCCGTGTCGTTGGTGATGTCGTTGGACAAACATGTGTAGTTATCGATGACATGATCGACACAGCAGGCACAATTACAAAAGCGGTAGATGCGTTATTTGATGCAGGTGCTGCAGATGTAATCATCGCTGCAACTCACGCCGTATTTAGCGGTCCTGCAGTAGATCGCCTAAAGAACTGCCGTGCCTCTGAAGTCGTCATCACAAATACTCTGCCAATTACAGAGGATCAAAAATTCGATAATTTGACCGTGCTTTCAATTGCTCCGCTTCTGGGCCGAGCAATCCGCGAGGTCTTTGAGGATGGATCAGTTACAAGCCTGTTTGATGGTCATTCCTAAGCCTCAATTTGCTTCAATGCTTGTCTAAAAGATACTGTTCGACCTGTTCCGGCGAGGGTAGCGAATAGCTTTCCGTGATCGACGGGTAAGGGATTTTTCTCCTGCTGGAACTTTGTGTACGCACCGAAGAACCAGGAATAACAGGGAGAATAAAAAATGGCAGAAGTAAAAATCGTCGGAACCACTCGTACTGAATTTGGTAAGGGCGCATCACGTCGTGCACGTCGCGATGGTTTAGTTCCTGCTGTTATCTACGGTCACGGAGAAAAGCCTCTACACATCACTCTTCCTGCAAAGGAACTTGGCGTTGCTCTTAAGCAGTCAAACGTTCTTTTGGACATCACAATCGATGGCAAGAATGAGTTAACTCTTCCAAAGGTAATCGTTCGCGATTTCCTCAAGCAGATTCTTGAGCACGTTGACCTAGTTTTGGTTCGTCGTGGCGAGAAGGTTGTTGTTTCAGTTCCTGTTCACACAGTTGGTGAGCACGATCGTGATGGAATTCTTGAGCACGTACACAACACAATCGAAGTCAAAGTTGACGCATCATCTATCCCAAGCTTCCTAGAAGTGGACATTCAAGGTCTTACCGCAGGATCTTCAAAGTACGCATCAGATGTTGTACTTCCAGCAGGCGTTGAACTCGAATCTGATCCAAAGACAATCGTTGTTCACCTATCTGAGAAGTCGACTGCAGTTGTAGAAGAAGTAGTTGCACCAGTGGCAACAGATGCTGCTGCACCTGCTGCAGATGCAGAGAAGAAGGACGCTTAACCCTTAGGCTTTGTTGTTATGACGTGGTTGGTAGTGGGACTGGGTAATCCAGGAGATCAATACGCTGCCACACGTCATAACATCGGCCAGATGGTGATTGATGAATTAGCCAGTCGCCATTCAATTAAGTTTTCATCGCACAAATCCCGCACAGATATTGCCGCCTATAAATTAGATGCTGGCACACATTCAATAATTCTTGCTAAATCAAAGAGCTATATGAATGAAACAGGCGGTCCAATTAAAGCACTAGCTAATTTCTATTCGGTAGAAACTGCAAACATAATCGCTTTACATGATGAACTCGATATTCCTTTTGCTGCTATTCGTACCAAATTTGCTGGCGGGGATAATGGCCACAATGGTTTGAAATCAATGACATCAGCATTTGATGGTCCTGATTACTACCGTGTCCGTTTAGGTATTGGTCGACCTATGGGTGAGCAAGATCCAGCAGATTTTGTGTTGAAAGCATTTTCAAAGGTTGAACAAAAAGAATTAGGTGATTTCATTGATCGTGGCGCAGATGTTGTGGAATCCCTTATTACAAAGGGTCTAGAAGTAACTCAGTCCACATTCAATAGCTAAATCAGCCAGTATTGCGAAGTCCTGCTGCAACACCATTAATTGTTAGTAATAGAGCACGGCGCAGCACTGGATCTGCCGAATCACCAGCATCACGAACGCGCTTGAGCAGGTTGATTTGCAACAAATGTATCGGTGAAAGATAAGCATCACGAACCTGCAATGTTCTTGCCAAGATTTCCTGATCGCCAAGCAAAGCCTTCTTATGTGTAAGTTTCAAGATCTCTTCAACTGTTAATACAAACTCTGCTTGAATTTCATCTAAGAAGTGATGGAGTTCTTCAGGAACAAGTGTTTCCACATAACGCTTTGCAAGAACTAAATCTGTCTTTGCAAGTGTCATTTCAACGTTGCTAATAAATGTTGTGAAGAAATGCCAATCTTTAAGCATTTGAGCCAAAAGATCTGAATGCCCAGCTTCGCGCGCTGCTTTAAGTCCTGACCCCACACCAAACCAACCAGGCACAATCTGACGCGATTGAGTCCAGCCAAAAACCCAAGGAATCGCACGAAGAGAATCAAGACCACTTGCAGCATCGGGGCGACGTGATGGACGAGAGCCCAAGAACATATCTCCCAGCTGTTCAACTGGAGTAGATGCATAGAAGTAAGCCGGCAAATCTGGTTGATCAATGAGTGATCGGTATTGCTTAAAGGAAGCATCACTGAGTAGCTGCATGCAATCGCCCCAGGACTTCAATTCTGCAGGGGTTTGACGTGGACCACGATTTAGAACAGTGGCTTCTAATGATGCGGCCAAAGTTAACTCAACGTTTTCGCGAGCAAGTGAAGGCAGTGCGTACTTGTCACTAATTACTTCACCTTGTTCCGTCATTTTTATATGACCATCAACTGATCCCCATGGCAATGCGATCAACGCTTCATATGTTGGTCCGCCACCGCGACCCACAGAACCGCCGCGACCATGGAATAAGCAAAGCTTGACGCCGTACTTCATTGCAACATCTCGCAGTGAACGCTGTGCGCGGTGGATTTCCCACTGACTCGTTGCAATTCCTGCATCCTTATTAGAATCTGAATAACCAAGCATTACCTCTTGCACATCACCGCGCAAAGAAACCACTTCGCGGTAGGCAGGGTTACTCAAAAGCTTTTCAAGAATTTCACCTGCAGCGCGTAGTTCTGCAACTGTTTCAAGCAATGGCGCAAACCCGATAACAGCCTTCTTTTCTTTGAGTGAAACAAGGCCAGCATGCTGGGCAATGACAACTGCTGCAACTAGATCATCTGCGCCCTTAGTCATCGAGACAATGTAGGTCTCAATGGCTTCTGGTCCGAATCGATCCACTAAATCATTAATTGCGATAAAGGTATCTAGTGTTTTCTTGCCTAAGGCATCTAATTTTGATGTGTCATACATCGTTGTGTCGGCAAGTGCTTTTGTCAGTAGTTCAAACTTTTCATCGTGGGACTTAGCGAGATATCCATCAATACCAATGATTTGGCTTAATACATTGTGGTGAGCATCTGAATGCTCGCGAACATCCATCGTTGCATGTGTGATTCCAAAGGCTGCGACGGTGCGGATAGTGCGCTCAAGTAAGCCCGTAGCAATCAATTCACCGCGGTTTGCCATGAGTGAATCACGCATCAACACTAGATCTGCGAGTAGTTCGGCTGTGTTTGCGTAATCGCGATTTGGCACATGTGCTGCACCTTTTGCATGGCGATCACGCGTAGCTGCCAAACGGTGCACGATTGCTGTTGCCTTTAAGCGATATGGCTCTTCAGTGTTGAGGCGCAAGAATCGTGGTTCAAATTCTGGAATGTTGGTTAGATCCTTTTGAACAGATGCAGTCAGTTCAGGTGTTGCTCCAACAATCTTTGTTGAAACGGAAAGCATCTGACGCAAATCATTCATTGCCGCGATAGTTACACGAATTGCATGCCCAACCTGTAGCACCATGGCATCTGTCGTCACCTGCGCGGTGATGTTTGGATTTCCATCTCGATCTCCGCCGATCCAGTTACCAAAAGACAGTGGACGAGCGGTGATCGGAACCTCAACATCGATGCGCTTCATTTCTTTTGCAAAATCATTGAGAACTTCAGGAACTGTCTGAGTGAATAGGTCATCGAGATAATACAAAGCGTTAAGCGCTTCATCTAAAGGTTCTGGTCGACCCAAACGAAGCTCATCTGTTTGCCACAATAAGTCAATTGTCTCTGCCAAACGATCTTGTTGGGAAGGATTACGTGGGTCATCTAATAGTTCAGCAATGCTTCCTAGTTTGTTTAGTACCGAACGTCGCGCAGCTTCAGTTGGGTGCGCTGTGAAAACAGGTCGCACAGACATTGCACCAACCCATTGTTCAATATCTTCTTTACTTAATTCATGTCCAGGAGTTTGAGTCTTTAAGGCAACTTCAATGCGATCAACTGCGCGAGCAAGCCATGAACCACCAGTGGCACGTGCATCAGCTAAAACGCGGGCACGGTGCACTTGCTCTGCAACATTTGCTAAGTGGAAATAAGTACTAAATGCACGTACTAACTGAACAGAGTCTTCAACTGAAAGTTTTGCAAGAATCTCAGCGCCATTTCCCTCACGAACAGACTTTCGTACCTCTTCTACCAATGCTAAAAGTTCAGGACCTTCTTGGCGGACAAGTGTTTGGCCCAACAAATCTCCAAGACGGCGCACATCGCTACGTAGTCCTGCATCATCTGCAGCGATAGGGCTTTGGCTCATAGGGCAATCCTCTCAGGTATCGAGGTCTGCTCAAAACAAATTACACTTGGCACATCAAGCCCCTCCATTTGGACCCCCCTCCAAAAGGAAATGGGGCCTTAAGGCATTGGAGGCACGCATGCGCGGACTTATTCCCGTCCTACCAATTGCACCCGATGCATCTCATATCGTGGCACCGCAATCGATGTATCCATTCTTACTTGCCGCACGCGCATCATCACATCCGTTATTAGTTGTGACTAGCTCAAGTCGAAGCAGCGAAGATCTTGTCAATGAATTACGTGAGCTCTATGACGATGTCTTGGAGTTTCCCGCATGGGAAACATTGCCGCATGAGCGATTAAGTCCACGCAGTGACACCGTTGCAAAGAGAATCCAAACTCTCTACGCATTACAAAACAAGCATTCAATCAATCCAATTGTTGTAACACCTGTCCGCGGAGCAATTCATAGAATTATCAGCAACCTCGGTTCAACACCACTCATGAAGTTAGAAATTGGTAAAGAACAATCACTTGATCTCTTGGTTCGCCATTTATCCTCCCTTGCTTATTCACGCACCGATTTAGTTGAACGCCGCGGAGAGTTTGCTGTGCGAGGCGGAATCGTTGATCTCTTTTTACCGTTAAGCAATCATCCAATACGCATTGACTTCTTTGGTGATGAAATCGAAGATTTAAGTTATTTCGAAGTGGCAGATCAGCGAACATATGCACCAGTTATTGGCAGCGTAGAGATCTATCCTTGCCGTGAAATGCTGTTGACGACTGAGGTAAAGCACCGTGCAATTGAAGTTAAAGACACGTATCCGGCCGCTGCCGAGATGCTGGAGAAAATAAGTGAAGGCATTGCCTTTGAGGGCATGGAATCACTAATTCCATTGCTCATTGATGAGACAGAAACACTGTTATCTCGCATGCCTGCAAACACACAGATTGTCTTTATCGATGAACAACGTATTCGTTCTAGAGCTGCAGACTTGTTAGCAACTAACGAAGAGTTTCTCAATGCATCATGGTCAAATGCAGCGCTAGGCGGAATAGCACCATTACATGATGGAGCCGGAACATATATTTCATGGGATGAGCTCAAAGAAGAGCTTGTTAGATGTTCTCTAACAGCTGCTGAATTAAGTCCATTTGGCACAGATTTAGAAGAGGACACACTCTTTTTGGATTATTCACCCATCGACCCAATGCGCGGAGATATTGAACGAACCGTTGAGGCTTTGCGCCAATCCTTAGAAGAACATCGCATCGTAATTTTTGCTACTCATGGACACGGAATGCTCGAACGCTATGCAGGAATTTTCAGAAGCGCAGATTTACCGGTGCAAATTGTTGAAAAACTTCTCGCATTACCGGAAAAGGGGAGCATCTATTTAACAACTTCAATCATCACTCATGGTTTTGAGAGTGTTGAAGATCAAGTTTTCTTTATGACTGAGAGGGATTTAACCGGAAGTAAGGGAAGCGTTAAAGATGGCGATCGCATGCCATCAAAGCGCAAACAAGCAATTGATCCCCTAGAACTCAAAAGTGGTGATTATGTTGTTCATGAACAACACGGCATTGGTCGTTATGTTGAATTACTAGAGCGCACAGTTGCTGGCGTAACTCGAGAATATTTGATTATTGAATATGCGCCCGCAAAGCGTGGCCAACCAGGCGATCGAGTTTTTGTTCCCACAGATACTCTTGAACAAGTATCAAAGTATGTTGGTGGCGAAGCCCCGACAGTTCATCGCATTGGTAGTGGAGAATGGCAAAAAGCAAAGGGCCGTGCGCGCAAGGCTGTGCGACAGATTGCTGGTGAATTAATCAGGTTGTACGCAGCCCGCACTAGTTCCCCAGGCTTTGCATTCTCTGCTGATACACCGTGGCAACGAGAGTTAGAAGACTCATTTTCATATATAGAAACACCTGATCAGCTCTCAACGATTAACGACGTGAAAGAGGATATGGAACGCCCATATCCGATGGATCGCATTATTTGTGGCGATGTTGGTTATGGAAAGACAGAGATTGCTATCCGCGCTGCATTTAAGGCGGTGCAAGATGGCAAGCAAGTAGCAGTCCTTGTTCCAACTACATTGCTCGTGCAACAACACTCAAAAACATTTGAAGAAAGATATGCAGGCTTTCCTTTAAAGGTTGCTGGACTGTCTCGATTTAATACAGCTAAAGAGAGCAAAGAGATCTTGGCTAACTTGGCTGCAGGATCAGTTGATGTGGTAATTGGTACACACCGGATACTTTCAAATGATGTGCAGTTTAAGGACTTGGGATTAGTTATTGTCGATGAAGAACAACGATTTGGTGTTGAGCAAAAAGAGTCCCTTAAGAAATTGCGCACAACGGTGGATGTTTTAGCTATGTCTGCAACTCCTATTCCGCGCACACTTGAAATGGCTGTTACAGGTATTCGTGAAATGTCCACGATTACAACGCCGCCTGAAGAGCGCCACCCGATCCTTACCTATGTGGGTCCTGCCGAAGAAGCACAGATTGCTGCTGCAATACATCGAGAACTACTGCGTGATGGCCAAATCTTCTATTTACACAACCGGGTTGAGAGTATTGATCGGAAAGCACTTCATTTGAAGCAACTTGTTCCAGAAGCACGCATCCGTGTTGCACATGGCCAGATGTCTGAAGGAGAACTTGAAGATGTGATTCTTGCTTTCTGGAACCGTGACTTTGATGTCTTAGTCTGCACCACAATTGTTGAAAGTGGTTTGGATATTCAAAATGCAAACACGTTAATTGTGGAACGTGCAGATAGATTTGGTCTCTCACAACTACACCAGATCCGTGGTCGTGTTGGGCGAGGTCGTGAGCGTGCATACGCCTACTTCTTGTACTCAGCTGATGAGCCACTATCTGAATTGGCACATGAGCGATTAACAACAATTGCAACAAACACAGACCTTGGCTCTGGAATGCGAGTGGCATTAAAGGATTTAGAAATACGTGGTGCAGGAAATCTATTGGGCGGAGAGCAATCAGGACATATTGCAGATGTTGGTTTTGATTTGTATATGCGCATGGTGGGTGAGGCTGTTCAAGAATATAAATCAGGAATTATTGAAACAGAAGAGAAAATCTCTGAATGCAAAGTCGAACTTCCAATTAACGCGCACCTTTCTTCAGAGTATGTTCCAGGAGAAAGATTGCGTCTTGATCTATATCGCCGCTTAGCTGATGTGAAATCTCCAACAGATGTTTCATCAATTGAAGCAGAACTACTTGATCGCTTTGGAGAGTTACCGGAGGAAGCTAAAGCTCTGCTGGGAGTTGCTGCATTGCGTGCACAAGCAAAAGCTGTGAAATTGACTGAAGTGGTTGTGCAGGGCAAGTTCCTTAGATTGGCTCCATTGGTACTACCTGAATCTCGCCAGTTACGTCTGACACGTTTATATCCAGGTTCGCTCTATAAGGGCGCAGCAAGCACGGTTTTAGTGGCATTACCAAAGGCGGATGCATGGAATCCGTCGCAGAACGCCCCTGTTGTAGTGGATACTTCTCTTCTGGCCTGGGTCGTTGAGGTCCTTATCCAACTAAGCGAAGTACCGAAAGCGAGCTCATAGTGAAGAAGTTTCTTGCAATTATCGCAGCAACAGCGCTCCTATTAACAGGATGCTCACAAGTTGGAGCGGCAGCAACAGTTGGCGATACCAAAATTACTCAAGCAACAGTGCAAGGCAGTATTGATTCAATTCTTGCTGAACGAGCAAAAGTAGACACAACGCAGATGCAATTAGAAACAGGTGAGTCTCTTAACCGCTCACAACTTCGCTTTCACTTGCTCAGCAAGCTACTTCGCGCGCTGGGAGAAGAGTTAAAGATTGAAGTGACAAAGGCTGAGATTGATACACGCCGTGCAAGCATTATTGAGCAAGTTGGCGGAACAACATCACTTCCAAATGCATTAGTGAGTGCTGGAATCGCACCAGCAGACCTTGATGTATACATCGAGGCAATTTCATTTTCTGACAAGATTAGCCAAGCACTTATTGCTGCTGGTGTGACCCAAGATCAAGTTGGTCCCGAGTTGCAAAAACTTGTGGTTGCTAAGTCAAAAGAGCTTGGCGTGACAGTCAATCCTCGCTACGGTAAGTGGAATCCAGAGACAGCAGATATTCAAGCAGCTGACTCAGCATCATCTGCAGTTACTCCTTCAGGTAACTAGTTCGTAGCTATGCACGATTCACAGCTTCAACGCCTAGTTGAAGTCATGAATACGTTGCGTTCACCGGGTGGTTGTCCGTGGGATGCAGAACAGACTCATGAGTCTCTACTTAAATACTTGCTAGAAGAGTCCTACGAATTTGTAGACGCTGTGCAATCGGATAGCCGTGTTGACATGCGCGAAGAGCTAGGCGATGTCTTACTGCAGGTGTATTTCCACGCACGAATGGCTGAAGAACATCCAACAGATCCATTCTCAATTGAAGATGTTGCCCAGGGGATTGCTGACAAGCTAATCCGCAGACATCCTCATGTGTTTGCAGGTGTTGAGGTCCGTGATTCGCAAGAAGTCCTTGAAAATTGGGAAGAGATAAAGAAGAAGGAAAAGGGCCGCACATCACCACTAGATGGTGTTGCACTGTCGCAACCAGCATTGCCATTGGTTGAAAAATTGTTGTATCGCGCAGAAAAATACAATGTTGAAGTCACTACGCCAGAGAGTGTTTCAATTGAAGGAACTGCAGATGAAGGAGCAGTTGGCCAAGCCCTGCTTGCAGTAATTGCTTGGGCAAATGCCAACGGGATTGATGCCGAAGCTGCCCTGCGCAAGGAAGCCATGCGGATCGTCCAACAGATTGGCCCCGCATAACTCACGGTAGGATTGCCTTAGTTAATAAGGTGCCATTTCAGCGTTGAGGTCGGCCAAAGTTTTAATAGGTATGAGGAGAAACGCAATGGCAATCATCGAGGCATTAGCTGCACGCGAAATTTTAGACTCCCGTGGAAATCCAACGGTTGAAGTTGAAATTGAATTAGAAGATGGAACTCAGGCACGTGCTGCCGTTCCAAGTGGCGCATCAACGGGTGCTTTTGAAGCTGCAGAACTTCGAGATGGTGGCAAGCGTTACCTCGGTAAGGGCGTTGAAAAAGCAGTTGCTTTTGTTAACAATGAAATTGCGCAAACAATTATTGGTCTTGATTCACAGGATCAGCGCCTTATCGATGCAGCGATGATTGAACTAGATGGCACAAAGAACAAGTCACGGCTTGGTGCAAATGCAATTCTTGGTGCATCTCTAGTAGTTGCTAAGGCATCTGCAGAATCTGCAGATCTTTCATTGTTCCGCTACCTAGGTGGACCAAATGCACATGTTCTTCCAATTCCAATGATGAATATTCTTAACGGTGGAGCACACGCAGATACCAACGTTGATATTCAAGAGTTTATGATCGCGCCAATTGGTGCACCAACATTCCGCGAATCAGTTCGTTGGGGCGCAGAGATTTATCATGCACTCAAGGCTGTGCTAAAAAAGCGTGGACTTGCAACATCTGTCGGCGATGAAGGTGGCTTTGCTCCAAACCTAGATAGCAACCGCGCTGCACTTGATTTGATCCTTGAAGCGATTGAAGCTGCAGGATTTAAGCCAGGTTCTGAAATTGCACTTGCTATGGATGTTGCAGCTACTGAGTTCCATGAGAACGGCAAGTACAAGTTTGAAGGCGCATTGAAGTCATCTGATGAAATGATTGCCTATTACACCTCTCTAGTGGATGCATACCCAATCGTTTCAATTGAAGATCCTCTCAATGAAGAGGACTGGGCTGGTTGGACACAGATGACTAAGGTCCTTGGTTCACGCATCCAGATCGTTGGAGATGACCTATTTGTTACTAACCCTGAGAGGCTTGCAAAGGGAATTGCTGGAAACACAGCGAATGCACTTTTGGTGAAGGTAAATCAGATTGGAACTCTTACAGAGACAATCGATGCTGTTGAGATGGCACACCGTGCTGACTATCGCAGCATGATGAGCCACCGTTCAGGTGAAACAGAGGACACAACAATCGCTGATTTAGCTGTTGCTCTTAACTGTGGACAAATCAAAACTGGTGCACCAGCTCGAACAGAGCGCGTTGCAAAATACAACCAACTTCTTCGTATTGAAGAAGAACTAGCTGAGGGTGGACGTTACGCAGGTCGTGACGCATTTCCACGTTTCAAGGCGTAAGAATTAGCCATGGCACGTCGTC
>CANLAC010000033.1 GCA_947488645.1 Actinomycetota bacterium
GAACTTAGATCATCACCATCAAGAAATTGTGCGCCGAATTTAGATAATGCGCCCTGGCCTGTTATTCCTAGCCATTCAGCCTCGCGAAGGGTCCATTCCGCCAGCTCCTCTTGAAGGGAAGAGTTACGACGCACTGGTGCACGCCATGACAAAACTTCCTTGAAACTATTCCACTCTGGAGCAATCCCTTGATTTTCGCGCAATAGTTCAAGTGTTAAAGCACGTACTCGCGCAGCATTTACTCGGTCTAGCTCTGGACCAAGAGCTGCAACATTCTTGGCCTCTACGCGACCAACTAATCCGCTAACCCGCGAAGTAATTAACCACTGTGATGCCAGCATCTGCCAGCGATCAGCAGGTGTTTGCATTAACCAGATATCAAATTTATTACTTGGAAGGATGCGATCATCAGCATCAATACTGATTAATGATGCAAGGTATGCAAGTTCAGTAACAAATGCTGTGCAGGATTCATCAACACCTAAGTGTGTTGAAATGATTTTGAGATCACGAACTCCTAAACCACCAGCACGTAATGCATCTGCGGGTTCATCGGCCCAGAAATTAAGCAGCTCTTCAACCCAACGCAGCACCGTCGAAACATTTGCTATTGCAGCAAGGTTTATTTGTCGTTCATCACGCTTTGCACCACTTAATGATGGTTGCTTAATGAAACGCTCTTTGTGAACCTTTCCACCGCGCAATGCAATTGCAACTTCGCGCGGCAAGATTACTGTTCGCTGATCAAGTGGGACTAAAAACTTGTTTTCAAGTAACCAAGTGACTCCGGGTCCAGGATTTTTGATATCTCCAACACTTCCGCGCGGAGGACCCCATATCAATCGTTCTAAAACTTTCTTTGCATCTGCTGGTGCATCATCTAATTCACTGAGCTTTAGCTTTGCCATTGAAGCCGGCCCTAAGCCTGCAGGCTCTGTTCCGATTACATCGCGCAACTGTGTTGGCAAGCGCATGCCATCGTCGGATGGATAGACAAGACCAATCCTTACGAGATGCTCTAATGCACCTTTTGCTTCTTTATCTGTGAGAGTTACGACGCTTTTTTCTAAGAAGGGTTCATTTAAGGATGCTGTAGCTTCTAACACTTGAAACTGCCATTGATTGAGTGAATCGATTGCTCTTGCCAAACTTGGTGCAGAACAAGCACGCACTGCAAGAGAGGCGATATCTGGGGGAACGGGTGTTACTAGATCTGGACGTGCGGTAAATAAATCTAAAAGGGCAGCATCATCAACACTACGTAGGTAGTCAGAGAAGGAGCGCATTTCCATAACTTGCCTACATTACTGGCAAATTACCTGTTCTTGTTAATTCACTTCATCGCTTACGGGGGGTTAACCATGTTCCAAGAGCTGCAATTCGGACAACGACTGGCGAAATAGCACGACCAATAAATCGGGCGCGACGGAAGTCATGGATAGGCCAACCTTCAGCCATTGCACGCAAACCCAGCAGCGCATCCGGATTAATTGCCGATGGATGGCCAACACATTGCAGTAACGGTAGGTCATTGCTGCTATCTGAATAAGCAAAGCAGTTTTCTAGATCAAATCCCTTTTTCTCGGCTAACTCCCGAACTGCGATCGCTTTTTCTTTTCCATGCAGTAGAGGGCCATTCATTTGTCCTGTATATAGACCATCTTTGATTTCAGCCTTACTACCAAGTGCGCCAGTTAAACCGAGTCTGGCGGAGATTAAAGTAGCCATATCTTCTGGCGCAGCGGTAACTAAATAAACTTCAACTCCATTTGCAATATGGGTTTGGGCGATGTCAATTGTTCCCTGCCACATTGCAGGCGAAACAAACTCGTCATAAATTTGTTGCGCAATCGCTTCAATGTCTTTCACGTTATGTCCACCAATAAAATCCGTTGCTGCAGATTGAAAACGTGCGATCTCTTCTTTGTTTTCTTTTCCGGTTAAGCGAAATCTCAGGTTGGCTAATACAAATCGTGAAATGTCCTTCTTGGTGAAGTAACCGCGCTGGTACATGCCGCGGCCCAAGAAATAAATGGTTGAGCCACGTATAAGCGTGTTGTCGACATCAAAGAAGGCAGCTCTTTTACCTGTGAGTGCCATGTCACTACCTTACCGATAGACGGGGTTTAGGAACGCTTTATGCTTTACCAATGAGTTCAACAGTGCACGTGCTCCGCCACGGAGAAGTCCATAATCCTGACAAGATTTTGTATGGGCGCCAACCTGGTTGGCGTTTATCTGATCGAGGACAAGAGATGGCTCGCACAATTGGTGAGTGGTCTAAGGCTCTAGATTTAGGTGCGCTTCACGCATCACCCTTGCAACGCGCACAAGAAACTGCCGCTCCGATTGCCGCTGCTCACAACATTTCTATCACTACTGACGAACGTTTAATTGAGGCCGCAAATATTTTTGAAGGAAAACCATTTGGTGTCGGCGATGGGGTTTTGCGTCACCCTGCGGCATGGAAGCACTTATGGAATCCATGGAAGCCATCATGGGGTGAGCCCTACGAAGAACAAATCACTCGCATGCTTGCAGCAATCTTTGCAGCTCGGGATGCAGCTAATGGCAAAGATGCAATATGTGTTTCACACCAGTTACCGATCTGGATTTTGAGAAGTGCGATTGAAAACCGTCGGCTACTACACGATCCTCGCAAACGTGAGTGCACACTTGCATCTGTCACCAGTATTCACTTTGATGATGAGGGATTTATTTCAGGTCTAACCTATTCTGAGCCAGCACGTCACCTATTGCCCGAAAATAAGTAATGAAGAAATTTGCACTCCTGATTGCGTTGGCAATTGCACTTACCGGGTGTGGCGGGGGTGGTACTTCTTCGGCTGAAGAAAGTTTTGTCTCAGGAGATGGATCGGTAACATTCATCAAGATTGAAGATAGAAAAATTGCTCCAGCAATCACTGGATTAACTCTGTCGGGTACTAATTACACATACACAAAAGACAAGGTTGCTGTTGTTAATGTGTGGGCATCCTGGTGTTCACCGTGTCGCGCTGAAGCACCGATACTTGTTTCATTGGCAAACAAATATACAAATGTTGCATTTATTGGAATTTTAACCCGCGATAATCCTGCAAACGCCGAAGCTTTCGAACGTCGATTTAAAATCCCGTATCCAACTGTTATTGATGACTCCATCTTGATTGGATTTAAGGGTTCATTGCCGGCAAATGCCATCCCATCGACGGTAATTCTGGATAAGCAAGGACGTGTAGCCGCACGTATTTCAGGCGTGGTAACGGTGGCTTCATTAACCCAGCTGATTGAAAGGGTGAGCGCCGAATGAAAGAGTTTTTCGTAGAGCAGATATTTTCTGGCGTTCTGGTAACAGCATTCCCATTTGCATTTATCGCAGGAATTATCTCTTTCTTGTCACCATGTGTTTTGCCTTTGGTGCCTGGCTATCTCTCATTTGCAGCTGGATTTTCAGTAAGCAGAGGCAAAGTTTTTCTAGGTTCACTTCTTTTCGTTCTCGGCTTTAGCGCAGTTTTTGTTTCATACGGTGCAGTGTTTGGTGGTTTGGGAAATCAACTCTCTGCCAATGAAGAGATAATCTCTAGAGTTCTTGGCGTAATTACAATCTTTTTAGGTTTTATTTTCTACGGACGTTTTCCATTTTCTCCAACGATTAGACCAAAAATGCGGACAACTGGTGGATTGTTAGGTGCACCTTTACTTGGTGTGTTGTTCGGAATTGGTTGGACACCATGTATTGGACCTGCATTAGCGGCGGTCCAGACTCTGGCATTCCAAGAATCAAGTGCGGTGCGTGGAGCTGTGCTTTCATTTGGTTACTGCTTAGGTCTAGGACTTCCCTTTATCCTTTCAGGACTATCTCTAGATAAATCTGCCAAGCTGCGTTCAATTATTTATCGCAGAGGCGATCTGATTTCAAAGATCGGTGGAATCTTTTTGATTGCAATCGGAGCACTTCAGGTTCTTGGTTTCTGGGGTCAGTTATTGAATTCAATGCGTTCACTAATTTCTGATTTCATTCCGGTGATTTAATGAGCCAACAAACAGAGCTTCCAGAGTTAGATAGCGTTGGTGTTTTGCGTTATGCATGGCGCCAACTAACCAGCATGCGCACGGCGTTGATTCTCTTGTTAATGCTCGGGGTCGCATCTATTCCTGGTTCATTGGTTCCTCAGCGCACGCAAAACCCAATACAGGTGGGTCAGTACTTTAAGGATTCACCAGAGCTTGCCCGCTGGATGGATCGTTTTTATCTATTTGATGTTTATGGATCACCCTGGTTTAGCGCTATTTATATCCTTCTATTTATATCTTTAATTGGCTGTGTATTGCCTCGAACAATTGAGCATTTCCATGCCGCGCGTGCTTTTCCGCCCGCAACACCTAAGAACTTGTCGCGAATGGAACATCATTCAACATGGACACCTAACGGAACAGAATTAGATGCGGCTCGTGCATGGTTTAAGTCAAAACGCTTTAGAACCTTAGAAAAAGATGGATCTATCTCTGCCGAAAAGGGTTTTACTCGCGAAACGGGAAACCTATTTTTCCACTTAGCCCTAATCCTAGTTTTATTAGGAATTAGTTTTAGCTCACTATTTGGTATGCGTGGTGAGGCAATCATTAATGTTGGTGAAAGATTTGTTAACACACCTACAAGTTATGACACCTTGACTTACGGAAAATTGTATAAGGATACGAATCTGCCTGCATTTATGTTGACTGTAGATAAGTTTGATGCACAGTACAACCTGAAAACTAGTGCGCCCGAAGATTACACATTAAATGTTTCATTACTGCGTGATGGTCAAACAGTGATCGAAGAGAAAGTTATTAAAGTAAATAGCCCAATGACTATTGGAAGTACACGAATTTACTTGCAAGCAAATGGCTATTCACCTGTTGTAACTGTTAGAGACTCCAAGGGTGATGTTGCTTTCCAAGGCCCTGTCCCGTTCTTGCCACAAGATTTAAATCTTCGATCAATTGGTGCAATAAAGGTTCCAGATGCAGTTCCGCAGATTGGATTTGTTGGTTCTTTTGTTCCGACATATGTTCGTGATCCAAATGGTGGTGGCGCATTGAGCGCTTTCCCTAAGGCGCTAGATCCGCGCTTGTTGTTGGCAGCATGGGCTGGTGATTTAGGGCTGGATTCAGGTGTTCCACAATCTGTGTACAGAATTGATACCTCAAAGATGCTGCAGGTTGGTCTTAAGTCTTTGAAGCCAGGAGAAATCTTTGATTATCCAGGTGGATCAATCACATTTGAAGGCTATATCCAATGGGTCAACCTTAACTTTGTGGCAGATCCTGGAAAGAATTTCGCATTGTTGGGCGGTATCGTTGCCATCCTTGGATTGCTCGCTTCACTATTTACGCGCAGACGACGTATTTGGATTCGAGTCGGATCACAGGTAGAGGTTGCTGGATTAGCCAAAAATGGTGCACCAGGGCTAGATGTTGAAATGGAACAGTTTGTTCAGATGCTAAAGGGAGAGAAATAGATGTCACGTTCGTGGGCTTTTGCTTCAAATTATTTCATTTACTCTGCCATGGCTGTTTACACATTGTCATTTTTAGCTCACGCAGTAGAGACAGCGTGGGCGGTAAAAGTCCCCAATGACACAACAAAGACCCATGATTACAAGCGAACTGAAAAAGTTGCTCGAATTGCAACAGCAATGATGGTTCTAGGTTTCATTCTTTTATTTGCAGGTGTGATTACTCGAGGAGTTTCAGCCGGTCGTGTGCCGTGGGGAAACATGTATGAGTTTTCCATTACAGGTGCACTTGCATTTACTGGCGCATATCTTGGAGCATTACGTAAATATGATCTTCGTTGGTTAGGTTTGCTCGTTTCTATTTCCGTATTACTAACAATTGGAACCGCTGTAACTGTTTTGTATGTTCCAAGTGCGCCATTAGTTCCAGCACTAAAGTCACCATGGTTAGTAATTCACGTTTCTACTGCAATTATTTCAGGTGGCGTGTTCTTGCTAGCAAATGTGATCGCAGCAGCGTATTTGTATCTAGATAAAATGGAAACAAAAGGCGAGCGAACAGCGTGGGCCAAGCGACTTCCTTCACTAGAGCTTCTTGACCAACTCTCGTATCGACTAGTCGCATTTGTATTTCCATTGTGGACTTTTTCAGTTATTGCAGGAGCGATCTGGGCCGAGAGCGCTTGGGGTCGTTACTGGGGTTGGGATCCAAAAGAGACCTGGGCATTTATTACCTGGGTTGCCTATGCAGCGTATTTACATGCTCGTGTAACTATCGGTTGGCGTGGACGCAGAGCTGCCTGGTTGTGTTTATTTGCAGGTTCTACATTCTTGTTTAACTATGTGTACGTCAATATCTGGGGAAGCGGAAAGCACACCTACTCAGGTCTTTAAAGCTTTCCCAAGAAATCTGGATCATCATCTGGCGGCAAGATACGTCGCTTAGGAGCCTTGCCACCCTTTGGTTTATTTCTTCCAGCAATTAAATATGCAATAGGACCAATTGCAAGTGCCTGTGGGCCAAGAATAATAATTAAAAGTAGCCAGCCCCACTTTGGAAGAGTCTTAATCTGGGATTCATCAGTTCGTGCGCAATCAATTAACGCATAAATTGTTAACCCAAAGACCAAGATGAGTGGAAGAATCCGTGACATGAATTTATTGTATCGCTAAGGCGAGGGCAAACACTATGGCAAACATAAGTTGAAGCTTGCCAGTTCGGCCTAAAACAGGAATTAAGTCCTTTCCGATGACACCGCTGAGAACTAACTTTGAAATTGAGTAACTCATAGGCGCAACCAGCAGAGTCAGTAACGCAGTTGGAACTAAGGTCGCTAGTGCTGCCACATGGGCTAAGAGCAAGAGTGAAACAAATAATCGGCGAGCGTTTGTATCTCCAAGACGGACCGCGATAGTTCTCTTTCCTACTAGTTCATCTTGCGCACGATCTCGGATGTTGTTTATTTCCAAGATCGCACAGGCAAGGGCACCCATTGGAATTGAGACAATGAAACTGAGGACGGTGATGTTTTCTGTTTGAACGTAATACGTACCCATGGTTGCAACTAATCCAAAGAAGGTGAATACTGAAATTTCACCTAGGCCGCTATACCCATAAGGATTTTTTCCGCCGGTGTATCCCCACGCTGCAGCAATCGCCAGCATTCCAATCAGAATAAGTAGTGGTGAGGTAAGTAGGGATAGCCAAACACCAGCAACACTTGCAATTGCAAAAGAAATAAAAGCCGCGTTCTTAACCGCTTTAGCCGATGCCAACCCACTTGCAACTAGCCGAGTTGGGCCGACTCTGTTCTCATCTGTTCCTTTAACACCATCGCTGTAGTCGTTGGCGTAGTTGACGCCGATCTGTAGCCAGACAGCAACCTTGAGCGCTAAAGCTGCACGAAACCAGTTAAATTCTGATCCTGCCAGTGCTGATGCAATGAGTACTGGCGCGATCGCTGCAGACAGAGTGCGGGGACGTGCACCCAGTATCCATTTATTCATCCGCAATACCTTTCGCCAAACTCTTTCGATCGATCTTGCCAATACCCAGCAATGGTAACGATGTCATGCGATGTATGCCTTTTGGTTTTGCAAATCCACCAAGATCTTTTTCAAGATGTGCAGCGATTTGATCATCGCTAATTGTTCCAACAACTGCAAGTTGCAAGCTCTGACCCCACTGAGGATCTTCAACAGCAAAGGCCGCAAATTGAGTATCTGGATATGCCAGGCTGAGCGAATTTTCAACAGCATTAAGGGAGAGATTCTCGCCACCGGAAATAATGACATCATCAGATCTTCCAATAACAACTAGATGATTATTGTCGTATTCACCTAGATCATTTGTTTCATACCAGCCATCGTTAACTGCGATAGAGGATGCAAGAACTGAACCTTTAATACAAATTTTGCCACTCCGAATTTCAATCTCCACGCCATCAAGTGTGGTGCCGTCATAAACACATCCACCACATGTTTCAGTCATTCCATATGTTGTGATGACTTTGATCCCTGCCAACTCGGCTTGATTGCGCAATGCCTGAGATAACGCAGCACCGCCGACTAAAACCGCTTTGGCTGATTTAAGGTGGCTCAGTAAATGTTGATCACCATTTAATGCACGGAATAACTGTGTTGGAACAATTGCGGTGTAGTCAGCTTTTGGATACTCACCATCAAAATCACGCAGATCAATTGGTGTTGTTCCAAGCTCCATTGAGCGCACAATGACATTTACTGCAGCGATATGAGTAAGTGGAAGTAATAGTGACCAAGTTTGGCCAGATTGCGCGCCAATAAATTTATTGGAAGCTCGCGCAGATGAAATAAGCGCAGTTGAACTCAGTAACACCTCTTTGGATGTGCCAGTTGTTCCAGATGTTCCGATCGCAACGGCGGCATAGCTCGGAGCATGTTCTGATGAGATCTCTCCGAAACCAAGGGTGGGGCCATCGCCCACGAGGGCTGCTGTGATTTCTCTCGCTAGTTGGGAGATTTCGCATGCAGGGCTGACCCGCAGAATTTTTCGTTGTGACGAGGTATCCATTGCCACCGTAGGCTATCGCTAGCAACGACGATGGAGGAAATGTGAGCAAGCCGATCAAGCGCGAATTTGGTAGTCGAGAGATTCCACAATGGGTCACAGCACCCGGCGGAGAAGACTTTGTAGATATCAAATATCAAATGGGCGATGGCATCGCCAAGATAACGATTAACCGCCCGCAGGTTCGCAATGCATTTCGCCCTCAAACAATTATTGAATTAATCGAAGCATTTAATTTAGCTCGCGATAATGAAGAAGTTGGCGTGATCATTCTTACTGGTGAAGGCACAGAAGCCTTTTGTTCTGGTGGAGACATCAGCGTTCGCGGAGATGATGGATATCTGGGTGATGACAAGTTAGCTAAAAAAGGAATTGGTCGCCTTAATGTTCTAGATCTTCAGGTGCAGATTCGTCGCACACCAAAGCCAATCGTTGCAATGGTTGCTGGTTGGGCAATTGGTGGTGGACATGTATTACATGTTGTCTGCGACTTAACGATTGCTGCTGACAATGCAAAGTTTGGTCAGACCGGGCCGATGGTTGGTTCTTTTGATGGTGGATATGGTGCTGGATTATTAGCAGCACATGTTGGGCAAAAGAAGGCACGCGAGATTTGGTTTATGACTCGCGAATACAACGCACAAGAAGCTTTGAATATGGGACTTGTTAACACCGTTGTGCCGATTGCTGAACTAGAAGCTGAAACTGTTTCATGGTGTCGTGAAATGCTGCGCAACTCTCCAATGGCGCTGCGTTTGCTGAAAGCTAGTTTGAACGCTGCCACAGATGGTCTTGCAGGCGTGCAGCAATTAGCAGGAGATGCAACCTTGTTGTTCTACATGACAGAAGAGGGCCAAGAAGGTCGGGATGCTTACAAAGAAAAGCGCGCACCTGATTTTGGAAAGTTTCCAAAGCGCCCATAATCCATGGATCAAATGCTTCTAGAGACATTGCGCGTAGTTGCGCTGCCAATGAAAACTAAATTTCGTGGTGTAACTGTTCGTGAAGTTGCTTTAATTCAAGGCGAGTATGGCTGGGGTGAATTCTCACCTTTCCTCGAGTATGACGATGCTGAATCTGCCCCATGGTTAGCGTGTGCAATAGAGGCTGCAACCCAGCCAAAACCACAGATATTTCGTACTGAGGTTGCCGTTAATGGAACGATCCCAGCGTTAAACGATAAAGAAGAATTAGAAAGAGTAGTCAACTCTTTTCCCGATGTCTCAACCTTTAAGGTGAAAGTCGGCACGAATGCCCAAGAGGATGTTGCACGGATAAATACAATTAGATCTCTGCGCCCACATGCAAAGATTCGTATCGATGCAAATGGCTTGTTAAGTGTTGAGCAAGCAGTCTCATTGTTGCAATTAGTGGGAGATATTGAATACATTGAACAACCGTGTGCAACTATTCAAGAGCTACGAGAATTAAAAAAGCGGATTGATGTCAAAATAGTTGGTGACGAAGTCTTGCGTAAAGCTAAAGATCCATTCGCTATCGACCTAACTGGGGCCGTTGATTATTTGATGTTAAAGGTTCAGCCACTCGGTGGTATCAAGCGCGCACATCAACTTGCACAACACCACAAATTACCTGTTGTAGTTTCAAGTGCGCTAGAAAGTGCCGTTGGAATCAACTATGGACTTATCTTGGCCGCTTCATTTGAGGACATGAACTTTGATTGTGGGCTTGGCACAGGCTCGCTTCTAGCAAAGAATGTTGCCCAATTGCCAATAGTGGATGGAAAAATCCAGATTAGTGACGTGGTTCCTAATCTTGATGGCTTAGATGTCAGTGCAGATCGCTTCGAATGGTGGAAGAATCGCATCATGAGAACAGCGGAGCTACTGAAGTGAACAACTCCACATCGTTAGCACGTGTAGTTGTTCGCCAAATTATTGAAGCTGGAATCACCGATGTAGTTATTTCTCCTGGATCCCGTAATGCGCCTTTGTCTTTGGCATTTTTTGAAGCATCACAAGAGGGCTTAATTAAGATTCACGTGCGCATTGATGAGCGAACAGCTGCCTTTTTTGCATTAGGAATAATCAAATCAACTGGTCGTCCAGTGGCTGTTGTGTGTACTAGCGGAACAGCCGTTGCTAATTACCACCCAGCAGTACTTGAAGCTAGCCACACAAATGCACCGCTCATGGTTTTAACGGCAGATCGTCCAGCGATGTTGCGTAAGACTGGTGCAAATCAAACTACAGAACAAGCACGAATCTTTGGAAAAGCTGTTCGTTACTTTGCAGATATTGATGGTCCCGTATACCCAATGGAACTGCCACTAGATAGTTTGCGCACTGGGCCAATTCATTTGAATTTGCAGTTTGACGAACCCTTATTGTCAGATGATTCATCTGATTGGCTTTCACAGATCAATGTGGCTCCACAAGAGTTTGTTCCACGCACCAAGCCTGGCACGCTTCGTTTGGTTGGCGCGCGGGGAGTTGTCGTAATTGGACATGATCGTGGTGGATTAACAGTTGATGAAATCACGCA
>CANLAC010000034.1 GCA_947488645.1 Actinomycetota bacterium
CGAGAAGAGTATTAAGGTTCCAACGAAAACAATAAAGAGACCGAGTTCAGGTACTTTTTGAAATATCTGAACTTTCTTTTTTGCATCAAGACTCATGGTCACCATAATGAACCAAACTCCTCACGTGATTACTAACCAGTAACTCACTAGATAACTTTTTGTTATCAAGGAAATCATGACTAGCATGCATAGCCTCGCCCCCTTGAACCATTGACTTTAAGTAAGTCTTCAGGAATCATACCTAACAATAGTTAATTGTAAACAGTTAAATTGATGTTTATTTTTAGCTTCTACTCTAGGAGGAGTGTTAAAGAATGATCAAAAAGCATAAGAGAAGTAGAAATACCTTAAAGATAATGGCTTTGCTCTCAGTTTCTGCGCTTTTGTTAACAGCCTGTTCATCAGACACAGCTGATAACGCTGCAACTGGAGATGCTGGCGGAACAGCTGCTTCAAAGGTTTATACACCTTTGTCAACAGCGCCATGCGATTTGAGCGAAAAGTCAATTACTTTCTTGTCAGTTCTTAAGGGTCACCCAACTCTTAGACTTTGGCAACAAGGTTTCTTGGATCAAGCAAATTCACTTGGATTTAAGAGCGCAACAATCGTTTCACCTGATGAAGCTGACTGGACTAAGGCAGTAACACTTGGTGAAGGCGTTCTTGCAACTGGCACTGATGGAGTTGTACTTGGCTTCGTTGACCCAGTTGAAAAAGATCTCATTGCAAAATTTGCAGCGAAGAAGATTCCAGTAGTAGTTGGACACGTTCAGACTAAGCCAGAAGAATACCCTGGCGTAATTGCTTATGCGGCTTTCGATCCAAAGGCATGGGGTGCTGATGCAGCCGATGCAATTGGTGAAAAAATTGGCGGTAAGGGAACTGTTGCAGTTACTGAGGGCGGATTCAACCCAGTAGAAGATGCTGTTGCAGCCTCTTTCACCGCTCGTATGAACGAAAAGTATCCAGATGTTAAGGTTCTAAAGCCAGCTGAAGAAGGATTCGATGTACCTAAGGCGATTGCTAAAGCAGTTGCTATTGCACTCGCAAATCCAGATCTAGTTGGAGCAGTTGGAACTACAGGCGGAAGCCCTGTTACATGGGCTGGAGCATCCGATCAAATTGGAAAGTCAATTTGGGCTATCGGACCTGATGCAACACGTCCAAATCTTGACGCCGTTCGCGACGGAAAGATTCTTGGAATTGCTGCACAGCCAGGCTATGAAGAACATCAAATGGCGGTTGACATTGTTGCTAACGCAATCTGTGGAAACGCACCAGCACAATATGCTAATGATTTGCCAACACCTATCGTCTTTGCTGATGGATTGGCACCTTATTACCAAGTTGTAGATGCAATTGATGCTCGCGTAGCAAAGAAAGAATAATTAAGAAGAACTAAGAGATATACGGTGAACCAAGCTACTGTTTAGAAGTAGCTTGGTTCACCTTCTTAATTGCTGATTTAATCTCGCTTTTATACATTTAATGAGGGAAGGTAAATGTAAATGTCTAGTTTATCGAGCACTACTTACGCCCTTGAAATGATAAAGATTCACAAAACCTTTGGTCCAGTCGTTGCATTGGATGATGTTTGGCTCAAAGTAAAAGTTGGAACCATCCATGGACTTATTGGGCAAAATGGTGCTGGCAAATCAACATTAATGAAAATTCTTAGTGGTATATATCCGAATGGCACCTTTGATGGTGAAATAAGCGTTGCAGGCGAAAGCGTGAAGATGAGTTCACCGCTTGACGCACAAGTGCGCGGCATCGCTATTGTTCCCCAAGAAATCACGGTAGCTGACACTCTTACCGTGGCAGAGAATATTCTGCTTTCTGAATTCGGAATGAATCCAAGAGGGATCTATTCCAAGAAAAAGAGTTCACAAAAAATAGAAGAGTTTTTGATTGCGAATGAAATACCGCTCAATGCCGATCAACTTGTATCTGAACTTAGTCTGCACAAAAGACAAATTCTAATGATAGCTAGTGCTCTTTATAAGGCACCTAAGGTTCTGGTTTTGGATGAACCAACTTCAAGTCTGACTTCTGATGAAATTGAAAATCTATTTTCTATCGTGAGAAACTTAAAGAAGCGCGGATTTACAACTGTTTTCATCACTCACAAACTCCCAGAGATACTTGAGTTGTGTGACGCAGTTTCGATCTTGCGTGATGGCAAAACGGTTCGAACAAGTGAGCGCTCAGAATTTGATGCAAATCAATTAGTTAGCGACATGATTGGAAGAAAACTAGGCGATCTTTATCCTGCAAAAACAGATTTACCAAAGAATGCAAAAGTTATTTTTTCAGCACGTGATTTAGTTGTTGAGAACCCGCGCAAACCTGGGGAGAAAATGGTGTCTGCGTTTTCTTTCGATCTACATGCTGGTGAAATTCTTGGTCTAGGAGGGCTCGTAGGCTCTGGAAGAACTGAGATTCTTCGTGCACTCTATGGAGACAATCGAGTGTTAGCTGGAAAACTCGAATTAGAGGGTAAGGAAATTTCCTCCACAAATATCCCTTCTGCAATCAATTCTGGCTTTGGATATGTAACTGAAGATAGGAAATTGGAAGGTCTCTTTTTCAATTTGGAAATTAGGTCAAATGCGACAGCTAGCATCTTGGATAAGTTCACTAGATTCGGAACCTTACAAAAGAGGAGAGAAAAGGTTGTTGCAAAAGAGATCACTGAATCTCTGGCTGTAAAGCCCCAAGACATCTTCGAGATGATTGCCAATTTGAGTGGTGGCAATCAACAGAAAGTCCTAATCGGTAAGGGCTTATTGGCAAAGCCAATTATTTTCATGCTTGATGAACCCACAAAAGGCGTTGATATCGCTTCCAAGGCTGAGATTTATCGAATCGTTAGCGATTTAGCAAAGCAAGGAGTTGGCATTATTTTGGTATCGAGTGAATTTCCAGAATTATTAGCACTTTCTCATCGGATATTAGTTTTTTCAGGCGGTGCAATGATTGGCGAAATGACAGGTGATTCCACTAAAGAGCAGGAATTAATGATGATGGCGATTGGTCAATCATGAGAGTTAACTTGAGAAGTTCCGCGCAATTGTCTCCATTTGTAAAAAGGGTGATTTTTGTGGCTGTTGTATTTGCCATTTTTGCAGGACTTAATCCAGCTTTTGCAAATTACGCCAGTATTCTCTCAATCATTCAAGGAATTGCATTTGTAGGGATTGCATCAGTTTTCTTGGTGTTGCTGATTACTGCTGGAGAGTTCGACATCTCAATCGGTGCCACTGCAGCACTAAGTGCTTTGACTCCGGCAATTTTGGTTACTAAACAAGGTTACAACATTCCGACGGCACTGTTAATTACCTTAGGAGTCGGTGCTTCAGTTGGTTTACTAAATGGCTTAATTGTGATCTATGGAAAAGTTCCCTCATTTATTGCAACGATTGCCATGTTGTTCATGTGTAAGAGTTTCGCAACATACATCTCTGAAGGTAAAGGAATTTCAGACTTCCCAGATTTATACGATGGATTCAAGCAGACTCTATTTGGACAGTACTTCTCAATATTGGTTTTTATCGCCTTTATTTTCGTAGGTGAGTTCATTCTTAACCGAACTAATTTTGGAAAGGTTATCGCTGCAGTTGGTAGTAACCCGGAAGCTGCTCGAACTGCAGGAATTAATGCCAATCGGGTTAAGTTGATCCTTTTCGTGGCAACTGGATGTGGCGCAGCTTTGGCTGGATTTCTCTCTTTAGTCCACTTCAATAGCGCGTGGTTCACCCTAGGTTCTGGCTGGGAGTTGTTAGCAATTGCTGGCTTGGTTATTGGTGGTACAAGTTTGTTTGGAGGAAGAGGAACAGTCATCGGGCTATTTCTGGGGTTGCTCCTCATGCAAGTTGTGGCCAGCGGAATGGTCGCATCACGTATCGATCCGTGGTGGCAGACCGTAATCACTGGAGTAATTGTATTAGTCTCACTGAGCGTCGACATGAAACGAAAGAAGGTTAAAACCGATGCCACCTAAGGCTTCGTTTATCCCCAATAGATTTGATAACAAAGTTGTAATTGTTACGGGAGCAGAGTCAGGTATCGGCAAAGCAACCGCAACTAGATTTGCGCAAGAAGGTGCGATTGTTTATGGCCTAGGCTTGCGTGCAGAAATTGGCGATGCTTGGGTTAAAGAAATGGCTAGTTCTGGTTTAAAGGTTGTTTTCACCGTTTGTGACTTGAGAAAATCGGCTGAGATAGCAAAAGTTGTCAATGGAATTGGAGATGCTAACTCCGGAATTGATGTTGTTGTTAACAATGCCGGAACATTCTTATTTCGAGCAGTTGATGAAACTACGGAAGATGAATGGGATAACGTTTTAGATACTAATCTAAAAGGTGTTTTCTTAGTTTCAAAGTATGCAATACCGTTTTTGCGCAAAAGAGGTGGTGGGTCAATTATTAATGTCGCCTCTGTGCATGCATTTGCAACGATGGAGAAGGTCGCTGCTTACGCAGCTAGCAAAGGCGCTGTCGTAGCTTTGAGCAGACAAATGGCAATTGATTACACAAAAGATTTAATTAGAGTTAATTCAGTAGTTGTGGGTGGCGTGGATACAGATATGTCTACTGCTCATGCATTAGCAATCGGCAGACCGCTTGCAGATCTTGGATTTGATTCGGATGAAACTAAACTAGGCAGAGCTGCTCAGCCACATGAAATTGCTGCAGGTATTACCTTCTTGGCCTCATCCGATGCCTCATTTGTAATCGGGGCACCTTTCATCATCGATGGCGGGCTTTTAACCGATCTTTAGTATTGAATCCAAAACATTTCTTAATCGCCTCTGGTGGAGATCACGCTCCATCTGGATTGCAGGATTCACCCCTGTTTAGCCTAAGATTCGGTTTGGCCCCGATAGCCCAATGGCAGAGGCAGAGGACTTAAAATCCTCCCAGTGTGGGTTCGACCCCCACTCGGGGCACCATTTCTAAGGCACTTTTAAGCATGTAGGCGCGCTTATATTTCGCACCAGAGGATTCTTGTGCGTACGATTATGGTGCTTCACAACCACGGAAACTCTCCGTGGCCCTACAAAAGGAGAGAAAGATATGCGCAGTTCAAACCCTGTTCTTGGACGGGCGTTTAATCAGCGTGGATACGCTGCATTTGATCCGAGCACAATTAACTCAGACCCAGCAGCGCTAGAGAATTTGTATAACTCACCTGCAGCTTCATCATTGCGTACAGGTCGTATGACTATTGATGATGTTGTTACACGCACCGGAATTTTGTTTGCGGTTCTTGTGTCTGTCGGTGCAGTTGCATGGACACTTAACCTCGGTGGCGGAGCGCTCATGCTCGGCTTCATCGGTGGACTTGTCCTTGGAATGGTAAATGCATTTAGCAAGACAGTTAAGCCAGCACTTGCAATTGCATATGCAGCTTTCCAAGGTCTTGCACTTGGCACACTTAGCCACCTATACAACACTGTCTATGACGGAATTGTTAGCCAGGCAATCCTTGTAACAATCAGTGCATTTGCTGGAATGTTGTTTGCTTATAAGAGCGGACGTATTCGTGTAACACCTAAGTTCACTAAGGTTCTAACTACAGCACTTATTGGCTACCTAGTTCTTGGACTAGTTTCATTTGTTGCTTACCTGTTCACAGGATCAAGTGTCTATAACGTTGGCGGACTTGGATTAATCATCGCAACTGGTGGAATGGTTCTTGCAGCCTTCTTCTTGATCCTTGATTTTGATTCAATTCAAAATGGAATCGCAGCAGGAGCTCCTGAGTCAGAGTCATGGAGAGCAGCATTTGGTCTCATGGTGACAATCATTTGGCTTTATATGGAAGTTCTACGCGTGCTTTCAATCTTGCGTGGCAACGACTAATTAGTTAGAGATCTTCATCGAGGGGCCTCAGGTTTTTAACCTGGGGTCCTTCGACATTTCTGGTCTCAGGGATTTTATAGACAAGGGTAAGTGCGATGAGGAAAATACCTGCAGAGAATCCAAATGCAGTTCTATAGGAATAAACATCTGAGATCCAACCAATAATGATTGGCCCAAAGATCATTCCGGCATCTCCTGCCATCTGGAAAATGGCAATTACCTTGCCACCCTTACCTTTCATGACATCGCCAACCATGCTTGCCGGCGTTGTTGAAAGGAAAGCTCCACCAAAGCCTAAAACAATCATTGAGAGCAAGAACATCCACGCATTGACTGCAAATGTAAGAATCAAGACTCCAACAAAGACAATATTTGCACCAATTATTGAAGCTGCGCGGCGTCCTTTTTCATCAGAGAAGCGTCCTGCCTTGAGAAGAATTGCACCTTGGACTATTGCAGAAAGTGCAAAGCCATAACCAACTACAGCTGTTGTTGAGTTTAATTCTTCAGTAACAAAAACTGGCAGGATAGAAGCTCGCATTCCAAAGAACACCCAGGTGCCAATAAATGCCAAGACAAGTGCGATTCGGTAGGCAGGCATAGCAAGTGCTTCTCGAATAGTTGTAGCAGGCTCAGTGGTGCTGTTTTTAACCTTTGCCCCAATTGATTCTCCCTTTAAGAAGAACAATGCAACAACTCCTGAACAGAACAACAAAATCGAATACACAAAAAATGGTGCCCTTAATGAAATGACAGACAACAAACCACCAATAGCAGGTCCTGCCATTCCACCAACAATGAATGAACCTTGATATACCGACTGCACTTGCCCACGTTGATCATCACCTACTGATCGCAAAATTACTGAGCTTGCTGCAACTGAGAACATGGATGAACCCAAGCCACCTGCTGCTCTAAAGAACAGTAACTGCTCATAGCTTTGAGCAACTCCTGCTAAGAAGGTGAAGAGTGACACCATGAATACACCAGTTGAAAAAACCGCTCTTTCACCAAATTTATCTACCAAGGTCCCTGAAATAAGGCCTGAACAAAAACGTGTAATTGCAAAGGCAGAGACCATCAAACCAATTGCTGCGTTGTTCACCCCAAATGTTTTAGCAAAGACTGGAATTGCTGGCATGATAATTCCAAAGCCAACTGCAACAAAAAAGGATGCTGCGATAAGGATTGATACTTCGCGAGGTAGATCCCTAAAGGGTGAACGAATCAAGCCAAACGCCCTTGAATAATGGTGTCATTTGGGCGGTTAAGGGACATGAAGGTAAGGTTACTGCGTGAAGTCGGTTATTGCAGAACACTTGGTGAAGACCTATCGCAAAGGCGAGGTCGTAGCACTCAATGATTTGTCCTTGGATGTTGAAGAAGGCACTGTTTTAGGCGTACTAGGGCCTAATGGTGCTGGAAAGACAACGACTGTGAGAATTCTCGCAACATTGTTGAAACCAGATTCTGGGCATGCAACTGTTGCCGGCATTGATGTCATAAAGCATCCTGACAGAGTACGTGAGCAAATCGGTTTATCTGGTCAATATGCAGCAGTAGATGAGACATTAACTGGCTGGGATAACTTGGTGATGTTTGGTCGGTTGTATCACCTTGGTCGTCAATCATCTATTGATCGTGCCAATGAACTACTAGAACGCTTTGAATTAACAGATGCAGCACGTCGTCCCATCAAAACCTATTCAGGTGGAATGCGTCGTCGTCTTGATTTAGCTGCATCTCTAATTGTTAAGCCAAAAATTTTGTTCCTCGATGAACCAACAACTGGATTAGATCCACGTGGTCGTCAAGATATGTGGTCGGTTATTCAAGAGTTAGTTAAAGGCGGCGTAACACTTCTACTGACAACTCAGTATCTAGAAGAGGCTGATCAATTAGCAGATGAGATCGCTGTTATTGATCGCGGAACTGTTATTGCTCGCGGAACATCTGATTCTTTGAAAAAGCAGGTTGGTGGAGAGCGTTTAGAGATCACTGTGGAGCCAGCAGATCTTGAGACCACAAATGAAATTGTTGCAAAGATCAGCGGTCATGCGACCCACGTTGACTTACGGACTGTAAGTGCGCCCGTGCTTCATGGCTCAAAGGATCTTATGGAGGCTTTGCGGGCTATGGATGAAGCCAAGATTCATCCTTTAGATATTGGTTTAAAACGTCCTTCTTTAGATGATGTATTTTTATCACTAACAGGACATGTTGCAGAAGAGACAGTTTTAGAACCTATTGCTAAAAAGAAGAGAGGCGGCAAGAAGTGAAAAATGCGATTCATGATGTAATGGTTATTACCAAGCGCCAGCTTCTTCAGTTAGCCCGTGTGCCTGAACTTCTTGTTTTCTCCACAATCCAGCCGGTGATGTTCGTTTTACTATTCCGTTTTGTATTTGGTGGTTCTATTGATTCAGGTCAGCCAGGCGGCTATGTACAACTACTTATGCCTGGAATCTTCGTACAAACAGTCGCTTTCACCTTGGCTTCAACTGCTGTGGGTTTGGCAGAAGATATGAAAAAGGGTTTGATCGATCGATTTAGATCACTACCAATCTCGCGTGGTGCGGTAATTATTGGTCGTACCTTTGGGGACGCACTCCTTAATATTTTGGTACTAGTTGTTATGGCACTTGCTGGCTACGCAGTTGGATGGCGTCCAACCTCAGGAATTGTGCAGACAACCCTTGCCTTCCTATTTCTCTTTATGTTTGGTTACGCACTTTCCTGGATTGGAATCTTGGTTGGCCTATCAGTTAAAGAGGCCCGCACCGTCCAGAGCGTTGGTTTCTTGGTGACCTTCCCGTTGACCTTCTTATCAAACGCTTTTGCACCAACAACTGGAATGCCAAGAGCGTTGCAGTACTTTGCAGAGTGGAATCCAGTGTCAACGATGGTGGCTGCGTGCCGTCAGTTATTTGGTCTGAAAAACGAGTTTGGTGCAACGGCTAATTCCTGGCCAAGTCAAAACCCACTAGAAACTTCACTGCTATATATGGTGATTTTGATGGCAATCTTTATTCCGTTGAGTATTAGAAAGTATAAGAACTACTCAAACTAATTTTTGCCCAGAAAGTGGTTGTGGAATTGAGAGTCCCAGTTACTCTTGATTTCATTAAGAGCACTTCCTTTTTGATCAATTGGAAAAATACTTCCTTCAATTTGACCGCCTAATGCGGTCAATTGCTTCAATAAATTTGCGTTCTTTTCCACGTGCTCAAAGACAGCTTCTGGGTTTGTGTATTCCTCCAAGACGACGCAACGGGTCTTGTCATCACTAAAAAACATGTCATAGCGAAGAATTGATTCCTGCTTTTGAATCTCTTGCATCATTTGTGAAGCTAACAAGCAAAACTGATCAAAATTAGATGGGTCGATGTGTGGGAACACCGCTACCGCACGAAAGCTGCCCATGGTTCTCCTTGTAAATAGAGCAAAAGGTATTTACCCTCTACCCGTGTCAGTTTTCTATCCTAAAGCAAGCAAAACTATAGTCGGCCATAAAGCAGTACGTGAAGCTTTGCGCGATACTCAGACTTATTCCTCTGATCTTCAAGGTGATTCTGATGTTCGAGATTATCGTCAATTGCCACTTGAAGTTGATCCGCCGAGACACCATTTATATCGGGTGGCACTTGCCCCATACTTTGTTAAACCATCAATCGAATTATTGATTCCCCAATTTCGCACCCACACGGAGAAATTGATTTCAGATTTTTTTGAGCACAGCGATCTTGAGGTTGGCCAGCACTTGTCTCTTCCGCTAGTTATGAAGAACTTAGGAGTGATCTATAGCCGCCCTCAAGATGTTGATGAATGGATTTCATGGGGCCCAGATGTGTGGACTGCAGAATCAGAAGTACGTGATGGCAAGGTTTTGCATCGTTATCTCGATGCTATCTATGAAGAGGCCTTACAAAAGAACACTGATGACATCTGGAGCCAGATTGCCTATCTTGAAATTGAAGGACAACAGATATCTGCTGCCGAATTTAGAGGCATTGCAGGTGTGATGCTTGCAGGTGGCCGAGACACAGTTGTAAAACTCTTTACGGGAATCATGTGGCACTTTGGCAACAAGCCTGACGATCTGGAGTTACTGCGCACAAATCCAGATTTAATAGGTTCGGCTATTCAAGAATTTTTGCGATTCTTAACTCCGCTCCCTGCGATGAACAGGACCGTTGTGCCAGAAAGCACAACCACAGATCTGCCAGATGATCGATATGTTGGGGTTAGCTTTATTTCGGGTAATTTTGACGAAACCGTTTTCACAAATCCTTTTGAGATTGATTTCAATCGCGGCCGAAATCCGCACTTGAGCTTTGGCTTTGGCCCTCATACATGCCTTGGAAATCACATTGCTGAGATCGAAGCAAGAGTTTTTCTAGAAGCTATAGTGAAATCAGGTATCAGCTGGAATGTTACAACAGAAGAGATTCGATTCCACCAAGCACCTTATACAAAAATACCGGATCACTTTAGTTCAATAAAAATTGCTAGAACTTCGAAAGCCTAACTAAAGGTAAAACTCGGCTGCGACAATCTCAACTGAGATCTCGCGGCCATTAGGTGCGGTGTATGAAACCTTTCCACCAATCTCTTGATTTAGTACAGCTGATCCCAGTGGGGACTTCTCGCTGTATACATCTAGGTCACCTGATGAAATCTCACGTGAACCGATTAAGAACTTCATTTCATCGCCAGCGATGATCGCTGTGACAACCATGCCTGCTCCAACTTTTCCATCGGCACTTGCCGGTGGAGTTCCGATGTGTGCGTTTTCCAGCATTTGCTTGAGCTGTCGAATACGAGCTTCCATCTTGCCTTGCTCATCACGTGCTGCGTGATAGCCGCCGTTTTCTTTTAAATCACCTTCGGCGCGTGCTGCTTCAATCTTTGCAGTAACTTCTTTACGGCCAGGACCTTCAAGCTGAGTCAGCTCAGCAC
>CANLAC010000035.1 GCA_947488645.1 Actinomycetota bacterium
TTCACTACACAAAGCAATCAGATGCGCCCGCCCACGAAGCGTTGCTTTGCGTGCAGTCAGGTTCAACTTTGGCAGATCCCAAGCGATTTAAGTTTGATAACGATACTTTCTATGTCAAAACCGCGGCACAAATGCGAGAGCTATTTAAAGAGATTCCTGAAAGCTGTGACAACACCTTACTTATTGCCGAGCGTTGCAACATCACACTTCGTGAAGGTGAAAACTTACTACCTCAGTTTGATGTCCCAGCAGGTGAGAGTGAAGATTCATGGCTGAAAAAAGAGGCAGAGCGTGGGCTGAAAGTTCGTATGGGAGATCGCTTAACCGCCGAGCATGAAACTCGTTTGCAGTATGAACTTGGTGTGATGGAAAAGATGGGCTTTCCTGGCTACTTCCTTGTAGTCGCAGACCTTGTTGCTCATGCAAAAGAGATTGGTATCCGTGTTGGTCCAGGTCGTGGATCTGCAGCTGGTTCTCTTGTTGCCTATTCACTAGGAATTACAGGACTCGATCCGCTAGAACATGGCCTTTTGTTTGAGCGATTCCTTAACCCAGAGCGTATTTCGATGCCTGATATCGACTTGGACTTTGACGAGCGTCGACGCAGCGAAATGATCCGATATGCCACCAATAAGTATGGTGAGGATCGCGTTGCTCAGATCATTACCTACGGAACAATTAAATCTAAGCAAGCAATCAAAGACTCAACACGAGTACTTGGATATCCATATGTAATTGGTGAAAAACTAACAAAAGCCTTGCCTCCCAGTGTTATGGGCAAAGATATTTCTTTAAGTGGGGTCTTTGATTCAAAGGATGATCGTTACGGTGAAGCTGGCGAATTCCGTGCTCTCTATAACTCTGATCCAGATTCAAAGCGTGTTGTTGATACCGCTCGCGGCTTAGAAGGTTTGAAGCGTCAATGGGGTGTTCACGCAGCTGGAGTTATTTTGTCTCGCGAACCATTGCTAGATGTAATTCCAATTCATCGCCGTGAAGCAGACGGTGCGATCATTACTCAGTTTGATATGGGCGCATGTGAAGCAACTGGATTGCTCAAGATGGACTTCTTGGGACTTCGAAACCTTTCAGTCTTAGATGATTGCTTACTTAACATCAAAGCAAATCAAGGTATTGATGTGGTTCTAGAAACCTTGACGCTGGATGATCCAAAGACATATGAGTTGCTCAGCCGGGGCGACACATTAGGTGTGTTTCAGCTAGACGGTGGGCCAATGCGCGCACTTCTCAAGAGCATGTCACCAGATTCATTTCAAGATATTTCAGCTGTTATCGCTTTGTATCGCCCGGGACCAATGGGAGAGAACGCACATAACAACTACGCAGATCGTAAAAATAAGCGTAAGCCGGTTGAATCCATTCACCCAGAATTAACTGAACCACTTCAGGAAATCCTGGGTGATACCTACGGCCTTATCGTGTATCAAGAGCAGGTAATGGCGATTGCACAAAAGGTTGCTGGCTTCTCACTGGGGCGCGCAGATCTTTTGCGTAAGGCGATGGGTAAGAAGAACAAAGAGATTTTGGATAAAGAGTACGTTCCCTTTGAAGCAGGTATGAAAGAGAACGGGTTCTCAACCGCTGCCATTAAACGCTTATGGGAAGTTTTGATTCCCTTTTCAGATTATGCCTTTAACCGCGCACACTCTGCTGGATATGGTGTTGTTTCATATTGGACAGCATATTTAAAGGCTAACTATCCAACTGAATATATGGCTGCCCTGCTTACATCTGTGCGAGATGACAAGGATAAGTCGGCGTTATACCTATCTGAATGTCGCCGCATGGGAATCAAGGTTTTGTCACCTGATGTCAATGAATCAGATGCCGAGTACACACCACGTGGTGTTGATATTCGTTTTGGTTTAGCTGCGATCAGAAATGTCGGAGAAGGTGTTGTTGCTTCAATTAAGAACGCACGCACCATTAAGGGTCGTTACACATCCTTTGGAGATTTCCTTGCAAAAGTTGATGCTCAAGTGTGTAATAAAAAGACAATTGAATCTCTGATTAAAGCTGGCGCATTTGGATCCCTGGGATCTACACGCAAGGGATTGATTGCTATTCACTTAGAGGCAATTGATTCTGTGATCGAATCGAAACGAGCCGAAGCAATTGGGCAGTTTGATTTATTTGGCGGGGAAGCGGTTACGGCAGTTTCTGGTTTAGATATCGAAGTTCCAACAGGTGAGTGGGATAAATCGATGCTGCTTTCATACGAGCGAGAGATGTTGGGGCTCTATGTTTCCGATCATCCACTTCTTGGTGTTGAACATGTTCTGCGTGCTAATACAGACATGTCGATCAGTGAAATTGTTGATGATGGCGCACAACATGAATCTATTGTCACAATCGGTGGATTGATCACTAGCGTTACACGCAAAGTGTCTCGCCAGGGTGCTTCATGGGCGGTTGTCACTGTTGAAGATCTTGAAGGATCATTGGAAGTCTTGTTCTTTGCTAATACTTACAATCAGTATTCGATGTCGCTGACTGAAGACCGCATCGTCACAATCCGAGGTCGAGTCGATCGCAGAGAAGATAAGTTGCGCTTTACAGCCCTTGAAATGTCGATGCCAGATATCAATGCAGCTCCGACAGGACCACTAGTTATTTCACTGCCAATTCAGCAGTGCACGCCGCCGGTAGTGGAGCGAATCAAGGAAATCTTGCGTTCACATCCAGGAAAGCGTGAAGTTCATTTGCAGTTAAATGACAATGGCAGCAGCACTGTTATGAAGGTTGATGCATTAATCACTTCATCACCAAGTTTGAGCGCGGATCTGAAATCAATTCTGGGACCTAACTGCCTCGTCTAAATTGAGCACCAAGGTTGGGGGCTCAGCCGTTACAATTGCCCAATGATTCGTACCGTTGACCTGCGCGGGCGAGCCCTATCTAAAGCCCAATACAACCTCGAGCTTCCTCGTGCCACGCTCAATGTGGCAGAGGCGATGGTGCTAATTCAGCCCATCCTAGATCGAGTTAAAAATGGAACGCAGGCAGATTTAATCGCTTTGGCCCAAGAGTTTGATGGTGTTACTCCGGCATGTATTCGAGTGCCACAAAAAGAATTAGACAAGGCATTGTCAGGGTTGGCACCAGCAATTAAAACAGCGCTAGAGCTTTCGATTTCTAGAATTAAAAAGGTTCATAAGGATCAAGTTCGAACAGATACAACAACGACTGTTGTAGATGGCGGAACAGTTACTGAAAAGTGGGTTCCAGTTGATCGCGTTGGGCTCTATGTCCCTGGAGGTCGCGCCGTTTATCCCAGCAGCGTGATGATGAATGTTATTCCTGCACAAATTGCAAAGGTGCAATCAATTGCAGTTGCATCACCTCCACAAAAAGAGTTTGGCGGATTGCCACACCCAACAATTCTTGCAACCTGCGCGCTCCTTGGAATCACAGAGGTGTATGCCGTTGGGGGAGCCCAAGCTATTGCCTTGTTTGCTTATGGCATGGAAGGCGTGTGTGAAAAGGCTGACTTGGTAACAGGACCTGGCAATATTTATGTTGCAGCTGCAAAGCGTTCGCTCCGTGGAATTATTGGAATTGATTCAGAAGCCGGTCCAACTGAAATTGCAATCCTTGCTGATTCATCTGCAATTGCAGCAGATGTTGCTGCAGATTTAATCAGCCAAGCAGAACACGATGTGATTGCAGCAGCGGTGCTTGTTACAGATTCTCCAGAGTTAGCAAAAGCGGTAGAAGCTGAACTTAAAGTTCGAGTTGGCGCAACAAAGCACAGCGATCGAATTAAAACTGCCTTGTCAGGAGTTCAGTCTGCAATTGCGCTAGTTGATTCAATCGAACAAGGCTTAGATGTTGTTAACGCGTACGCTGCAGAGCACCTTGAAATTCAAACACGAAGTGCGCGCAGCGATGCGGCGAAGATTCGTAACGCAGGAGCTGTATTCATTGGGCGCTTCACACCTGTCTCCCTAGGAGATTATTCAGCTGGTTCAAATCACGTATTGCCTACAGGTGGTTGTGCTTGTCACTCAAGTGGCTTATCTGTGCAGACATTTTTGCGTGGGTTGCACTTTATTGAGTATGGCCAAAAAGCATTTACAGACATCGTCAATACCGTTGTCACTCTTGCAAATGCTGAAGACTTACCAGCACATGGTGAGGCAATGACTGTGCGCTTGGAGAATTTGTAATGAGTTGGCCAAGCTGGCTGCCGCTGCGCGAAGCACTTCGCCCAATGTCACCCTATGGTGCCCCACAAGTTCCGGCACAAGCATCACTGAATACAAACGAGAATCCATATTCACCATCACCTGCCTTGCAACAGGCAATCACTGATGCAGCTGCAAAGGTTGCCGCGGACTTAAATCGCTATCCAGATCGCGATGCAACCGCTTTGCGCACAAAACTTGCTGGTTACATCAACGAGTTGAGTGGTACTAAGTTCTCTGCCGACAATATCTGGGCAGCAAATGGCAGCAACGAGATCATTCAATCGATCTTCTTGGCATTTGCTCAAGGTCCAGTCCTTGGGTTTACGCCTTCTTATTCGATGCACCCGCTCATTGCAAAGGTGACCGGTGCCAACTGGATTGACGGAAAACGTAATGCTGACTTTTCATTGAACACAACGGATGCAATTTCTGAGATTGAAAAGAATAAGCCAACTCTAACTTTCATTACAACGCCCAATAATCCAACAGGTGGAGCAGTAACAATTGCTGAGATTCAACAGCTGGCAGATGCTTGCAAGGTGGTAGGTGGCTTACTAGTCGTTGATGAGGCATATGCTGAATTTTCACAAGAAAAATCAGCTGTCACGTTGATTGCTAATAATCCTCATGTAATCGTGATTCGCACCATGAGTAAGGCTTTTGCATTTGCTGGTGCTCGTGTTGGTTACTTAGTCAGTGATGTTGCAGTAAAAGATGCAATGATGATTGTGCGCTTGCCGTATCACCTCAGTGCATTGACGCAAGCGGCAGCTCAAGTTGCCATTGATCACCGTGCAGAGTTATTGGGCGGAGTTGCAACGCTTATTGCAGCCAGAGAGTCTGTAGTTCAGGCGCTTGGAGATATGGGCCTGACCACAATTACTAGCAGCGCCAACTTCGTTTTGTTCACGGGATTCAAGCAAGATGCGCCACAACTGTGGGCGGCTTTGCTAGAAAAGGGTGTTCTGATTAGAGATGTGGGATTATCAGGGTACTTAAGAGTCACAATTGGCAATGAAGCCGAGAACAATTTATTTTTATCAGCCCTCAAAGAGCTCATTTAAAGGAGAAAGCCATGAGAACAGCGCGCGTTGAAAGAAAGACCAAGGAGTCACACGTACTCGTTGAACTCAATCTCGACGGTCAAGGCATCATCGATGTTGCAACAGGTGTGCCTTTCTTTGATCACATGATGTCTCAACTAGGAAAGCACTCTGGTTTTAATCTCACCGTTAAAACAACTGGTGATATTGATGTTGATTCTCACCACACAGTTGAAGACACATCACTTGCATTTGGCCAGGCACTTCGCGAAGCACTGGGTGATAAAGCGGGCATTCGTCGCTTTGGCGATTCCATGGTTCCGTTGGATGAGGTTTTAGTCCAAGCAGCCGTTGATCTCTCGGGTCGTCCATATTTAGTGCACCGCCAACCAGAAATTGTTGAGCTCATTGGAACATTTGATACAACGTTGGGCAAGCACATCTGGGAATCAATTGTGGCCGAAGCACACATCGCATTACACATTCGTGTTCTAGAAGGACGCAATGCTCACCACGTATTTGAGGCACAGTTCAAGGCTGTTGCTCGCGCACTGCGTGATGCAGTTTCACTAGATGGCAGAGTCGCCGGAATTCCATCAACTAAAGGATCTCTTTGATAGCAATTCTTGACTACGGATCTGGAAATCTACGATCTGCAGAACGCGCATTTGCAACAGCCGGTAAAGATGTAGTTGTTACATCAGACCGCGCTGTTGCACTCCAAGCAGAAGGATTAGTAGTTCCAGGCGTTGGAGCATTTGCTGCATGCATGAATGGTTTAAATGCTGTTGATGGCGCGGCAATTGTGCGTGAGCGTTTGGCGAAAGAGCGTCCAACTTTAGGCATCTGTATTGGTATGCAAATCATGTTTAGTCAGGGCACAGAACACTCTGATGGCGCGCCACATGCAGGTATCGGTGTTTGGGATGGGATTGTTTCTCAATTAGATGCACCCATCTTGCCGCACATGGGTTGGAACACAGTTGAGACTGCTTCCACATCAACACTATTTGACGGCGTTGAGGGCGAATCTTTTTACTTTGTTCATTCATATGCTGCCAAGAAAGCTGTCGGAACAACGCAGGCTTGGAGCACGCACGGTGAAAAGTTTTTAGCAGCGATTGAAGATGGATATATCAGTGCAACTCAATTTCACCCCGAAAAATCTGGCGCAGCTGGATTAGCTCTGATTAAGAATTGGGTGGATTCATTGTGAGTTATTTAGAGTTATTGCCTGCAGTAGATGTTAAAGATGGCCGTGCAGTCAGATTAGTTCAGGGCGAGCTAGATAAAGAGAGTATTTATGGTGCGCCGTTAGATGTGGCACTTGAATTTCAAGCAGCAGGAGCTGAGTGGTTACACCTTGTTGATTTAGATGCTGCCTTTGGTCGCGGTGAAAACTCGGCATTACTAGCTGAAGTAGTTGGAAAGCTTGATATCAAGGTTGAGCTATCAGGTGGAATTCGTGATGATGAATCACTCAAGCGCGCACTTGCCACCGGCTGTCGCCGCGTAAATTTAGGAACGGCTGCACTAGAAGATCCTGAATGGACTGCCCGTGTAATTGCAGAGTACGGAGATCGCATTGCAGTTGGCTTAGATGTTCGTGGACATACTTTGGCAGCTCGTGGCTGGACTAAAGAGGGTGGAGATCTATTCGAAACTCTTGAGCGTTTAGATCGAGATGGTTGTGCTCGCTATGTTGTTACAGATGTTGCAAAAGATGGAACATTGGCTGGTCCTAATATTGAATTACTTAAATCTGTATGTGCTGCAACAACAAAGCCGGTAATTGCAAGTGGTGGAATTTCTTCCCTTGATGACATTGCTGCCCTTGCCGCACTAGTTGGTAGTGGTGTTGAAGGTGCAATCGTAGGTAAGGCGTTATATGCCGGTAAGTTCACATTGATTGAAGCGCTAAAGGTCAGCGGAAAATGAGTTTGTCTGTTCGCATCATTCCTTGTTTAGATGTCACCGATGGCCGAGTGGTCAAAGGCGTTAACTTCACAAATTTAGTAGATGCAGGCGACCCAGTTGAAATGGCATCGCTCTATAACCTTGAAGGCGCTGACGAGCTTACTTTTCTTGATATTTCAGCAAGTGTTGTTGGACGTGAAACAACTTTGGATGTTGTACGCCGCACAGCAGAACAAGTTTTTATCCCACTGACAGTTGGCGGCGGCATCAGAAGTGTTGAAGATGTGGATCGTTTACTTCGCGCAGGAGCAGATAAAGTTTCGATCAACACATCTGCAATTGCCCGCCCAGAATTGATTGCTGAAATTGCAGATCGTTTTGGATCACAGGTTTTAGTTCTTTCCGTTGATGCAAGACGTGCACGCACTGATTCTGGTTTTGAAGTCACAACACATGGCGGACGTGAAAGTGCTGGACTAGATGCATTGGCGTGGGTTGAAAAAGCTTGCGCATTAGGTGTTGGTGAAATTCTTCTCAACTCAATGGATGCTGACGGTACTCGTGCTGGATATGACATCGGAATGATTACTGCAGTCCGCGCAGTTTCTAAGGTCCCATTAATTGCAAGTGGTGGAGCCGGAAGCCTTGAAGACTTCTCAGCAGCCCTTGATGCAGGGGCAGATGCGCTACTTGCTGCCAGCGTGTTTCACTTTGGTATTCACCGCATAGGTGATGTGAAGTCATACCTGGGTAAGCACAATTATCCGGTGCGCACCATGGCTCCGCGTTAAGGCAGAATAAGCACATGACGACAATTGATCCTGCGGTGCAAGCGCTGCTCAAGGATCCCGCTGCATTGATTCCAGCAATTGTTCAGGATGTTTCAAGCAATGAAGTTTTGATGCTTGCTTATATGAATACAGAGTCATTGGCTTTAACACTTTCAACCGGTAAGGCAACATATTGGAGTCGCAGTCGTAATGAGCTCTGGGTAAAGGGTGCAACATCTGGACATTTCCAAGAAGTGCATTCGGTTTCTTTGGACTGTGACGGTGATGCACTTTTGTTAAAGGTGACACAAACTGGAGTCGCATGCCATACGGGTGATCGCACCTGTTTTCACACACCACTTGAACTCGGTCAGTAAATGAACCTGGAAGAGTTTCGCGCTTACGCCAAGGTTTCAAATGTAATTCCAGTTTCAAGGCGATTGCTTGCAGATGGCGAGACTCCACTTGGCGTTTATCGCAAGTTAGCCAAGAGCGCCGACAACACATTTCTACTTGAGTCAGCAGAGCATGGTGGTGCGTGGTCACGGTATTCATTTATTGGCGTGCGCAGTGAGGCAACGCTGAGTGAAAAAGATGGACTTGCATATTGGCAAGGAACTGCGCCCGCTGGTGCACCAACTGGAATTGATCCACTAAAAGCTTTGAGACTTTCTGCTGCACATTTGAAATCACCCAAGATTGCAGGATTGCCACCACTAACGGGTGGACTAGTTGGCTTTATGGGCTATGACGTTGTGCGACGTTTGGAACGGTTACCTGATTTAACAGCGAAGGACATTCCACTGCCAGAACTTTCATTTATGTTAACTAGTGATTTAGCAGTGCTAGATCACAGCGATGGCACGATTACATTGATTGCGAATGCGATTAACTGGGATGGAAGCGATGATCGCATTGATGAAGCATATGAATCCTGTGTGCAGCGCTTAGATCGTATGCAAGCAGATCTTGCGACTCCGTTATCAGGAGAGGCTGCAGAGATACCTGATTTCTCACTTCCTGATTACATTGGCAATATCTCGGGGGAGCAGTTCAAAGAGAACATCCTTAAGGTTAAGGAAGAGATTCTTGCAGGAGAGGCGTTTCAAGTAGTTTTGTCGCAGCGATTTGCGATGCCTTGTCAGGCAGATGCAATCGATGTGTATCGCATGCTGCGCCTTAACAATCCTTCTCCTTATATGTATTTGTTCCGCTTCACAGATGGCATCGAGATCGTTGGCTCAAGCCCTGAAGCATTAGTCAAGGTCAATCAAAAAGATGTGATGATCCATCCGATTGCAGGAACTCGTAAGCGTTCAGCAAATCCTGAAGAAGATCACCGTTTAGGTGAAGAGTTGTTGGCCGATCCTAAGGAGCGTGCAGAGCACCTCATGCTTGTTGATTTAGGTCGAAATGATTTAGGTCGAGTGTGTGCGCCAGGAACAGTTGAAGTAGTCGACTTCATGCACATTGAACGATATTCACATGTAATGCATATTGTCTCTACCGTTATTGGAAAGCTGGCAGCTAAGGCCACGCCAGTTGATGCACTCTTTTCAGTCTTTCCTGCAGGGACATTGTCTGGTGCGCCAAAGCCACGAGCAATGGAAATTATTGAAGAGTTAGAGACAACCAGACGCGGTGTTTATGGTGGCATCGTGGGTTATATAGATTTCACCGGCAACATCGATACCTGTATCGCAATCCGTACAGCGTTGTTATATCAAGGCACTGCATATGTGCAAGCAGGTGCTGGAATAGTTGCAGATTCAGATCCAGAATCAGAAAACCAAGAGTGTAGAAATAAGGCAGCTGCTGTTCTAACAGCGATACATGCGGCAAATCGTTTAGGATGCAAGCATGAGTGATCTCTTGCCTATTGCTATAGCTGGAATTTTTGTTATGGCAATAGTTTTGCTACTTGCACGAAAGTTTAAGATTTCATCTAGATATGAGCGCGCACCACGTGTGCTCAACTCTTGGTCAGCACTTGATAAGGGGATAGACCCAACAGAGGATCAAAAACGGTGAGCGTCTTAGATTCGATTATTGAAGGTGTGCGGGAAGATTTGGCGGCTAGACGCTTACCTATGTCGCAGCTACTTGAGGCAATAGAAGTAGCACCACCAGTGAGGGATTGTTTAGCTGCGCTGTTAACTGACAATATTTCTGTGATTGCTGAAGTAAAAAGATCTTCGCCCAGCAAAGGCGCTCTTGCTCCGATCACAGATCCTGCCGGCCTTGCAGCAAGTTATGAAGAAGCAGGTGCGGCGGTAATTAGCGTGCTCACCGAACAACGTCGCTTTGGTGGGACATTGGCAGATCTTGATGCGGTACGCAAAGCAGTTGAACTACCGATTTTGAGAAAAGATTTCATGGTTGATGAGTACCAGTTCTATGAAGCCAGAGCACATGGGGCAGATGTGATTTTGTTGATTGTTGCTGCCCTTAGTAAGAATCAACTAGATGACTATTTTCACTTATCAAAAGAACTTGGCATGAGAGCTTTGATTGAAGTTCATACTCCTGGCGAGTTAGAAAGTGCACTAGAAATATCACCTGAGATTATTGGTGTTAATTCACGTAATTTAAAAACACTAGATGTTGATGCACAGGCTTTTGCCCAACTGATTCCACAAATACCAAGCACGATTGCACGTGTTGCAGAATCAGGTATCTCTACACGCGCAGATGTTGAGTTTGCCCAAGAGCATGGGGCGACAGCAATTCTTGTTGGCGAGGCATTAGTCCGCTCAGGAAATTCAAATGTTGCGATGGCTCAGTTGCTCGGTA
>CANLAC010000036.1 GCA_947488645.1 Actinomycetota bacterium
GGAATAGCTGTGCGCACACGATCCAATATTCCTAGATAGCGATCTGATCTATATGAGCGGCGCATCTGCTGCAATACTCGATCTGATCCAGATTGCAACGGCATATGCAGATGAGGCATAACGTTAGAAGTCTGAGCCATCGCCTCAATCACATCATCTGTGAAATCTCGAGGATGCGGGGACATAAAGCGAACTCGCTCCAACCCATCAATTTTCCCGCATTCACGCAATAGATTGGCAAATGCTTGGCGATCACCAAAATCAACACCATAGGCATTCACGTTTTGACCAAGCAAAGTTATTTCAATAACTCCCTGATCTACCAAAGTCTTCACCTCAGTCAAGATATCTGCAGCCGTGCGATCCTTTTCGATTCCCCGAAGCGTAGGAACGATGCAAAAAGTACAGGTGTTATTACACCCAACGGACACAGACACCCATGATGAGAAAGCAGAAAGGCGACGCGCAGGCAAAGTTGATGGGAAGTGTTCTAGGGATTCAAGAATCTCGATCTGGGATTCTTCTTCTATGCGGGCACGCTCTAGCAATACAGGCAGTGAGCCCACATTGTGTGTTCCAAAGACAACATCAACATACGGTGCTTTCTTGATGATTGTCGCCTGATCCTTTTGAGCAAGACAGCCGCCCACAGCGATCTGCATATTGGGATTTAATTTCTTGATGGGAGCTAAGAAACTTAAGTTGCCATATAACTTGTTATCCGCATTTTCTCGGACCGCACAGGTATTGAAAACAACTATGTCTGCTTGTTCCCCAACTACAACAGGAATGTAACCAGCCTCATCCAATAGCCCAGCAATTCTCTCGGAGTCATGGACATTCATCTGACAGCCGTAGGTTTCGACTGTGTAGGTGCGGGTCATAGAGAAGAAATTGAATACTCTAAAGTCGAACGATCAACCACAAGCATCTGATGGTTATCTAGGTGGTCCCAATCCGTGTTGCCCCACCCGGTTGAAGCAACAATCATGTCGCTACCACGCTTGGTGAAGCGAAGCTCGTAATGATCTTCAGCGCTCCACTCAGCCTTATTACCTTCGTTAAATTCGCAGACCGCAATCAAAGTATCTGGTGTTTGCACCATGATATTGAGGGCGGTGTAGTCAGCATTTGATCGGATCAAATTCACGATTGATCGCACGCCTTCGACCAAGCCATGCTCATCAACTTGTGAAAGCAGCGCATAAAAGAAACGCTCACTGTCGGTCGTCCCCTGAAGAAATCCCTTGTACTTATCAGCAATGAACTGCTCTGCAGTATTTCCAGGTCGGATAGTGCCGTTGTGCATGAAAGTTGTTGTCCCATGGGTAAATGGGTGGTTGTTATCAATATTGACTGTGATTCCTTTAGAGGCAAGACGCAAGTGAAGAAGTGCGCCATCGGTGAGAACCTCTGTTTTTGCCTGGCTTAGCGAATCAGATTCACGAGCAGGATTAACATCTTTCAAAATCTGGCCATCGTGGGCATAACCCCAACCATCTTTGTGCTCTGATGACATAGCAACAAACTTGTCGAATTCAGTACCCACAACGTCATAGAAACTCTTACGCTCTAAAGACGAAAAGGCTAACAATCTGCACATGGTGGCAACTCTACTTCAAGCCTAGAGATTCTTCTTGGCACGCTCTTGTGCTTGCGCCGCACGCCATTTAGCAATTTCCCCATGGTTGCCGCTGAGCAAAATTGCTGGGACTTCAATATCTCGCCAGATGGATGGCTTTGTGAAGTTTGGATACTCCAAGTACCCCTCTTCGTTGTGTGATTCTTCAGCCAAAGATTCTGGATTACCAAGCACACCTGGAATCAAGCGGGTAATCGCTTCGATCATTACAAGGGATGCAACTTCGCCGCCGCCTAATACATAGTCGCCAATTGATACTTCATGCACGCGGTGGTTCTTTGATTCATAGTGTTGGCGCACTCGGTCATCAATACCTTCATAACGACCACATGCAAATACTAAATGCTTCGCTTGTGAAAACTTTGCTGCCATCGGCTGATCAAAGCGCTTTCCTGCCGGAGTCAAAATAATTAAATCTGTTTCAGGTGTCATTAATTGATCCAAGGCTTTTCCCCAGATTTCTGGCAACATAACCATTCCTGCGCCACCACCATAAGGAGTGTCATCAACGGTGTTGTGATTATCTGTTGAAAAAGAACGCAGGTCATGAATACCTACTTCTACCAAACCTTGTTCTTGGGCTTTGCCCAGTAGGGAAAGCTGTAGTGGTGCAAAGTATTCAGGGAAAATTGTTACCGCATCAATTTTCATGCCATCTCCCCCGTAATAGTTGGGGGAATGACCACGACTTTCTTATTTGCAATATCTACCGTTGGAACTAATTGATGCACAAAGGGAATCAATTGCTCGCCTTGCGCCGTCCTAATTGCAAGTAAATCTTGACCTGGCAGATTAACGACATCGGTAATTTCACCAAATGCTTCTCCAGATTCAAGAATTGCCGCACAACCAATTAGCTGCATCACGTGATACTCATCCTCATCCTTGGATTCATTGATATCAACCTCTGCATAGAGCAATGTGTTGCGGAGTTTTTCGATGCTATTGCGATCAGTAATGCCCTCAAAACCTAATAACAAAATGCCGTTATGGACTCGGCCCGAGATGACCTTTAATTCACCATTGGAATCGGTTTGAACTGTGGCACCAATGGCAAAGCGACGATCAGGTTCATCTGTACGAACCTCTATCGTCGCTTCACCAAGAATTCCGTGAGCGCGACCAATTCGCCCCACGAGTAAGCGCATTGTTATCGAGCTTCGTCGGTCTCGATGAGATCGACGCGCACTGTGCGTCCTGCGAGCGCACTTACAACGGTACGAAGTGCCTTTGCTGTACGACCATTACGACCAATGACCTTGCCGATATCTTCAGGGTTAACTCGAACCTCTAAAGTTGTTCCGCGACGTCCACTCTTTTCAGAGACAACAACATCATCGGGATTATCGACGATTCCCTTGACCAAATGCTCTAGGGCTTCATCCATCATGTTTACTCTGCAGCCGCTTCTTCAGTTGGAGTTTCAACAACTGCTTCAACAGTCTCTTCTACAACAGCCTCAACTGCTGGAGCTTCTTCAACTACTGGAGTTTCAACAACAGCTTCTTCAACAACAGGGTTTGCCTTAGCTGCAAGCTTCTCCTGTGCCTTCTTCTTCATTGTTGTTGCACCTTCTGCAGGCTCGTTAGCAGCAGCCTTCATCGCTGCTTCATAAGCAACAACCTTTGATGGCTTAGGTGCTGCAACGCGAAGAGTTCCTTCAGTTCCTGGAAGACCCTTGAACTTCTGCCAATCGCCAGTCACCTTCAGCAAAGCCTCTACAGCTTCAGATGGTTGTGCACCAACGCCGAGCCAGTACAGAGCGCGCTCTGAGTTGATCTCGATAAGTGATGGCTCTTGTCCTGGAACGTAGCGACCAATTTCTTCAATTGATAGACCATTACGTGCCTTACGTGCGTCTGTAACAACAACACGGAAAAACGGTGTGCGGATTTTGCCCATGCGCATTAAACGAATTTTTGTAGCCAAGAAAGTTGTACTCCTGTAAATGTGTGCCATGCGTATCAATCGCAGCGGGGTGCGCGATCAATTCATATGACTATCGAATTGTGGATGTTGCTGGGGGTAGAGGGCCCCTTCAACAGGTTCCCAATTCTGCCATTTAAGGCCTCAGATGCGAAATCGGGCTTTATTGACCCTGTTCTAGCGCTCGCTTAGCTGGATTGCCTGATTTGGACTTCTTCTTGTTAATTGGCTTGTTCACCTTCGGCATCGCTGGCATTCCCATACCTGGAGGCATTCCCGCCGGCATCCCGCCATTTCGAACCTGCTTCATCATCTTTTGCGCAGCAGAGAATCTGTCCACCAGATTGTTTACATCAGAGACCTTACGGCCTGACCCCAGTGCAATTCGTGCACGGCGCGAGCCGTTGAGCAGTTTCGGTTCGCGGCGCTCTGCAGGTGTCATTGATTGCACAATCGCCTTTGTGCGAACTATCTCGCCCTCATCAAAGTTTTCAATTTGTTTCTTCATTGCACCAGCACCAGGCAACATTCCAAGGATCTTGGACATGTTTCCCATCTTAGACATCGCTTGTAATTGCTCTAGAAAGTCTTCTAATGTGAAATCTTCACCACTTACAAACTTTGCCTCTAACTTTGCTGATGTGTCCGTATCAAAAGCTTTTTTGGCCTGCTCTGCCAATGTTGCAACATCGCCCAGACCCAATATTCGAGAGGCCATGCGCTCTGGATAGAAAATATCAAACTCGTGCAGTTTCTCACCAGTTGATGCAAACATGATCGGACGCTTGGTCATTGAAGCAATAGAAAGGGCCGCACCGCCTCTGGCATCACCGTCGAGCTTTGTTAGCACTACGCCATCAAACCCAACGCCACCTAAGAAAGCTTGAGATGTTCTCACAGCGTCCTGGCCCATCATTGCATCGACGACAAATAAGATTTCATCAGGATTAACAGCATCACGAATATCTGATGCTTGCTTCATTAAATCTGCATCAACACCTAAACGACCTGCTGTATCAACGATGACCATGTTGTACTGCTTAGATTTTGCAAACTCAATACCAGCCTTTGCAACCTTTACAGGATCGCCTTGGCCATTACCTGCTTCTGGAGCAAAGACAGGAACATTAACTGACTCGCCAACGACCTGCAGCTGAGTAACAGCATTGGGGCGTTGCAAATCTGATGCAACTAATAGTGGTGTATTTCCTTGATCTGCATAAAATTTTGCAAGTTTTCCGGCCAAGGTAGTTTTACCTGCGCCTTGCAAACCAGCAAGCATGATCACTGTTGGAGGATTTTTTGCAAAGCGAACTCTGCGAGCTTGTCCCCCAAGGATTTCAATCAGACTTGAATTAACAATCTCAAAGATTGCATTAGCTTGATTGGAGCCCGACTGCATTGTTGGCAAAGCATCTAATGATTTCTGCCGGATATCTGCAATGAAATCCTCAACAACAGACAGTGCAACATCGGATTCCAGAAGCGCCTGACGGATCTCTTCACATGTAGTTTCTATATCCGAGGATGAGATCTTTCCGCGTGAGCGAAGTGATGAGAACGCTCCACTAAACCGGGATGTCAAGGATTCAAACATAAGGCGGTAAGACTACTTCAACGCCCGCTTCAGATGCGAAGCGACCTCACTAGCCCGCTCAGGTGTAAGTGGTCCACCTGTTAACTCGGTTACATACAAGGTGTCAATCGCTTCAGCTCCGAGGGTAGTAACGATTGCTGATCGAATATCGATTTTCGATTGGGTAATTGCAGCACCGATTCTGAAAAGTAGTCCAGGTCTGTCATGGCTTCGCACTTCAATAATAGTTGCATCCGTTGCTGCATCAGTGAAAATTTCAACCTCAGGGTCAGGTACCGGAATCGTTGGAATTGATGCATATGCCTTAGCTCTGGCTATCAGCTTTTCTTCAACATCTGTTGAGTCCTTCAATCCTTCAGAAATCAGTTTGTGCAGGGCATCTGCTGTAATTTCTGGTGCATGTGGTTCGGGAGTAACTATCCAATACATAACCGCTGAACTCCCAAGCGTCTTTGTGCGGGCAGATTTAACATCTAAACGAGAAATATTAAACACTCCCGCAACGATTGAAAGTAACCCTGGTTTATCAGGTGAAATCACTTCGACTGCATATCCACTCGAATGTTCTTCGAGTCTGACTCTTAGTTCACCCTTTGCAGCAAATGCAATCTGCTCATCGCTAATCATTGGCTGTTGAGCGACTTCAATGCCATCCATTGCTCTTCTAACTCTGCTCACTAACTCTGCAACCAATGTTGCTTTCCAATCACTCCAGCCGGCACTTCCCGTTGCTTCTCCATCAGCGATACTCAAAGCATGCAATAGCTCTAATGTGTTGGCATCAGGGATTAATGACACAACAGACTGGATTGTTGCAGGATCATCTAAATCTCGACGAGTTGCAGTGGAAGACAACAGCAAATGGTGTTGGACTAGCACTTTTAAAATTTCGATGTCTTTCTCTTCAAAACCCACACGACGGGCAATGGGTTCGATCAAACGAACTCCGCGCTCAGAATGGTCTTCTTCCGTGCCTTTACCGATGTCATGAAAGAGCGCTGCAAAAAGAAGCAGATCTGGCCTATGAACTTTGCGTGTTAAATTCCCCGCATGAACTGCAGTTTCGACCATATGACGATCAACAGTATGTCTATGTAGTGCATTTCGTTGAGGAAGCGACCTAACGCTTAGCCATTCAGGTATCCAATGAAAAATGATCTCCTCTTGATCCAAAGTCTCAAAGATTCCAACCATGGCTTCACCCGCACCAATAAGGGTTATTAATAGCTCTCGTGCTTCACGAGGCCAAGGATTAGGCAAAACTCCCTGCCCGTTATCTAACGCCAGCGACAATTCAGTACAAGTGTCTAAGGAGAGCGGTAAACCAAGCTGAGCGGCAGTTGCAGCAGCTCTTAAGCCAACGACCGGGTCTTCGTCAAAGGAAGTTAATGTGTCAATAATTATTTCGCGCTCTACAGCGCTAACATTTTTTGCAACGTTAACAACGCGTTGTCTGCGCATGATGCGCCCCAGACCATCTTTGCCTTTGTGTTCTAAAGCGTGCCAAGTGTAATCCAGCAGATAATCCACGGTACGTGCCGCCCTTGCAACATCGCCCATCATCGCGTCTGCATCTTTGTAATCTAGTATTTTTGCGACTTTATCTTGTTCCTGAAAAAGCAGACGATCTTTGCCTCTACCACTTGCCGTGTGTAGAGCTTCACGAACATTATTAAGAGTTGATTCAGCCCAACTGATCTTTTCAAGCGGAACTTGAACTGCACCTGATAATGAAATAGCGCGTAATGCTTGAATATCGCGAAGACCTCCACGCGCCTCTTTTAAATCTGGTTCAAGTAAATATGCCAATTCACCGGCACGTTCATGCCGCTCTGAAAGTGTTTTTTCTAATTCTGGAAGGTTGCGCTTGGCATCTTTGCGCCAGTAATCAAGTGAGTCTGCCCGCACGGCTGCTACCAAATCAGCATTGCCTGCAATGAAGCGAATATCTAGGAGTCCTGTTGCAACCCGTAAATCACTTGCAGCTGCTTCCTTAGTTTCACTCCTAGTTCTCACTGAGTGATCAACGCTGTTTTTATCCCACAGCGGATAGAGCACATCATTAACAATTGCCTGTAACTTATCTTGCGTAATTTTGCCATTATGCAGAATTAAAATATCAAGATCTGATCCGGGAGATAACTCACCGCGGCCATAACCTCCGACCGCGGCGAGTGCTATCTCTTTACCCGTATCTGCATCACAATGTGTCCGTACCGCATCGTGAAACAGTTGTGAGAGAAATCGATCGCTCTCGTTCGATCGATCTCGCCTCTCACGGGTACTCATAGGAGTGAGTCTAGATTGCTTCGCTCCCGCGCTCCCCCGTACGCACGCGAATCACCTGATCAACTGGTGTCGTCCAAACCTTTCCGTCACCAATTGACCCTGTTGAAGCTGCTTTAACGATCACATCGACTACAGCATCTGAGTCTTTGTCATCGACTAAAACTTCTAGTCGAACCTTTGGAACAAGGTCAACTGTGTATTCAGCACCGCGGTAAACCTCGGTGTGACCACGTTGTCGACCAAAACCACTTGCCTCTGAAACCGTCATGCCTGCAACACCGGCGGCTTGTAGTGCGTTCTTCACATCTTCTAACTTAAATGGCTTCAAGATTGCTGTAATTAGTTTCATTCTTATACCCCCTTCGAATTACCAAGGACACTGCCCTGGCCGTTATCTGATAGCTCATACGCACGCTCTGCGTGTATGGCTAGGTCAATTCCAGCAACTTCTTGATCCTGAGAAATTCTGAACCCAATTGTTAGATCAACAATTTTTCCGATGATCATGGTTGCGATAAATGAATATGCAAACACTGCTCCTACGCCAATTACTTGCTTGACTAGTTGCTCGGTGCCACCACCATTGAAGAGGCCAACATCTACGCCGACGAAGCCAATCATGACTGTTCCTACAATTCCACCAACAAGGTGAACCGCAACAACATCGAGTGAATCATCGAATCCAAACTTGAACTTGAGTCCAACGGACAGTGCACATATGGCTCCTGCAACGAAACCAATAATCAATGCACCGCTAGCGTTAACAGCAGCACAGGCAGGTGTAATTGCCACAAGTCCTGCTACTACTCCTGATGCTGCGCCAAGACTTGTTGCATGACCATCGCGAATCTTTTCAACTAGCAACCATGAAAGTAGTGCAGCTGTGGTTGCACCAATTGTGTTGAGCAAAGCTAGACCTGCTGTGCCATTTGATGCCACTGCAGAACCAGCATTGAAACCAAACCAACCAAACCAGAGAAGTGCTGCACCAAGCATCACCAAAGGCAAGCTGTGTGGACGCATTGGAATTCGGCCAAAGCCAACGCGCTTACCAAGAATGAATGAGAGCGCCAGACCTGCTGCACCAGCATTGATATGAACTGCTGTTCCGCCAGCAAAGTCAAGTGCACCAAGATCATTCGCAATCCATCCACCTGTCTTTGCAACAAAGTCGTCGAATGCGAAAACCCAGTGTGCAACTGGGAAGTAAACAATTGTTGCCCAGATACCAGCAAAGACCATCCATGCGCCAAATTTTGCACGATCTGCAATTGATCCAGAAATTAGTGCAACAGTAATCGCAGCGAATATTCCTTGGAATGCGATAAAGACTGCTGCTGGGATGGTCCCAATGAGCGCGGCCGAATTATCTAGACCACTTAGGAATGCGAATTGACCAATGTCACCGATTAAGCCTTTTCCATCTACAGAGTCACCAAATACCATTGAGAATCCAAATGCGATCCACAAAACAAAAACTACTGCGAGTGCACCAAATGACATCATCATCATGTTGAGGGCGCTCTTCACGCGAACCATGCCACCATAAAACAGTGCAATGCCTGGGATCATTAGAACCACCAAGCCGGTACTCATTAACATCCAGGCTGTATCGCCAGAATTCACAACAATCTCTTCCATAGTTGTATCTGCTTTCATAAAGGTAAAAGAAGTTCTCGCCTTTGAGATGGCCAAACCTTCTATCAGCGCAGTTACGAAATATCGCTCATAGGGTTTCAGGGGCGTGACAAAATCCCCCTTTTTGTTACATCTGGGTTACGAGAGCAGCCCCTTGATATAGCTTTGAGCGTCAAAAAGGGAGAAGTCGGACTCGGATTCGCCTGTGCCCACCCATTTAATCGGTATTCCCAATTCTGCCTCGATGGCAAGGGCTACCCCACCTTTTGCACTTCCATCCAACTTTGTTAAAACAATCCCAGTGACTTCAACGCACTCTGTGAAAATCTTCGCTTGTTGTAATCCGTTTTGACCTGTTGTTGCATCAATAACCAAAAGAACTTCATTAATCGGTGAGACTTTTTCAACCACACGCTTAACCTTGCTCAGCTCTGCCATCAAATCGTTTTTGTTGTGTAAACGTCCTGCGGTATCAATAATAAAAATATCACTTGCAGAATCATGGGCGCTCTTTGCTCCATCAAATGCGACAGATGCTGGATCTCCATTATCTTTTCCAGAAATTACGAGCACTCCAATACGACTACCCCAGGTGTTTAACTGATCAACGGCGGCGGCACGAAAGGTATCTCCCGCTGCCAACACAACACTCTTGCCGCTCTTTTTGTAATACGAAGCAAGTTTTGCAACAGAAGTAGTTTTACCCGTTCCATTCACACCAACAACCATGATTGTGGTCGTTCCGCTCACAACTACTGGTTCATGAGAATTCTTCGAAAGACTTGAAGTCAAAATCTCAATGAGCGCTAGCTCTGCGTTATCGCTTTTAACCTTCTTGGCTTTCTCAAGCAAGTTCTTAGTCAGAGTTGGGCCAAGGTCTGATGCTAAAAGTTCTTGTTCTAATTCAGCCCAATCGGAAGGTGAAAAATCATTTGTGCCCTTTATTTTGGCGATGAACTTACTAAAAAGACCCATCGAACTAAACCTTAGCTAGCGTCAGATTCGCGCAGGCGCTGCGAAATAACTTCGGTAACACCGTCACCACGCATGGTCACGCCATAGAGCGCATCTGCAATTTCCATCGTGCGCTTCTGGTGAGTAATGATGATCAACTGTGAACTCTCACGTAGCTCTTCTAGAACAACAAGTAAGCGTCCAAGGTTGACATCATCCAGGGCTGCTTCGACCTCATCTAGGACATAGAAAGGACTTGGGCGGGCCTTAAAAATTGCAATTAACATGGCAACGGCTGTTAGAGACTTTTCTCCACCTGAGAGCAATGAAAGACGCTTAATGCGCTTTCCTGGTGGGCGCGCTTCCACATCAACACCAGTTGTTAATGGGTTATCTGGATCGGTAAGGATCAAGCGTCCATCTCCACCTGGGAATAGGCGAGCGAAAATATCCTCGAAGTGCTTGGCAGTTTCTGTAAACGCCTCCATAAAGATTGATTGAACGCGATCATCAACCTCTTTAATGATGTCCAGCAAATCCTTTTTAGTGTTCTTAAGGTCCTCTAACTGTTCAGCAAGGAACTTAAGTCGCTCTT
>CANLAC010000037.1 GCA_947488645.1 Actinomycetota bacterium
TGGGCGATACAGAAAAACACGAATGGGCAAGTGATCCAAATATCCGTGAGGTATTTACTGGATTGTTTGGAAGCTTTGATGATCACATCTTTGATCGCAAGTTTGGGCAGTTATCAGGGGGAGAACGCCGCAGAGTTGGTTTAGCAACACTACTTATCAACGAACTTGATTTGATTTTGCTAGATGAGCCAACAAACCACCTAGATGTTGAAGGTGTGGCCTGGCTAGCTAACTACATTAACAATCGTAAAGGTTTAGCAGTCGTTGTCGTTACGCACGATCGTTGGTTTCTGGATGCGGTAACAGAGCGCACGTGGGAAGTTGTTGAAGGTAAAGTTGAAGAGTATGACGGCGGATATAGTGCATTTGTATTATCTAAAGCAGAGCGATCCCGCCAAGCATCTGTTATGGATCAGCGCCGCAATATGTTGATTAAGAAAGAGCTTGCCTGGCTTCGTCGCGGCGCACCTGCGAGAACTTCAAAGCCTAAGTTTCGTATCGATGCTGCAAATGTTTTGATTGCCGATGAGCCAGCACCACGTGATCAAGGTGAACTACTTAAATTTGCACTCAATCGTTTAGGCAAGACTGTGTATGAAGCACATCATGTGCAGGTAAAACTTGGCGATAACGAACTTATCGATGATTTATATTGGAACGTTGGTCCAGGAGATCGCATTGGAATCGTTGGTGTTAATGGTGCTGGCAAAACAACATTGATGCGCACCCTGACCGGTGAGATTCAACCAACGGCAGGCAAGTTAGTAACGGGTGTGACTGTTAAGGCAGCGTTTTTAACTCAGCACCTAGATGAATTAGATCCAACATGGCGTGTATTAGAAGCTGTTGAAAAAGTTGCCAACAGAGTTGAAATTGGTGGAGGCCGCGAACTTTCTGCCTCACAACTATGCGAACGTCTTGGATTTGATCGAGAATCTCAGTGGACTCCTGTAGGTGATCTATCAGGTGGTGAAAAGCGTCGCTTGCAGCTAACTCGCTTATTGATGGATAGTCCCAATGTCTTACTTCTTGATGAACCTACAAATGATTTTGATATTGAAACACTAACCGAGCTTGAAGATTTGTTAGATAGCTACGGCGGCACACTCATTGTGATCTCTCACGATCGTTACTTTCTAGAGCGTGTGTGTGATCGATTTGTTGGATTGCTGGGTGACAAAAAAGTTCGAGATTTGCCTCGCGGCGTTGATGAGTATCTTGAACAACGCGCTGAAGCAATGAACTCAGTTGCAACCGCCGTTAAGGAAAAGAAGACATCTAGCGCTGCAGAACAGCGACAGTTAAAGAAGGATCTAACAAGACTGGAGCGCCAGATGGAAAAATGTGCTGCTGCTATTGCAACCCTTACCGCCGAACAAGAAACCGCTGCCTTTAATGCTGAACGCTTGGTCGCAATCGCTTCAGAATTGATGATTTTAGGGGCAGAAGCTGCGAAACTTGAAGAGGATTGGCTACTCGTCACGCTTTCTTTAGAGGGTTAAGATAAAATTTACGCATGAGCCAAATTTCAAATGCAATTGAATCAATTCTCTTTCGCGCCCGTTTCCTTCTTGCGCCACTGTATTTGGGGTTGGTTGGAGCCTTAATTCTTCTCACCTACCGCTTCCTAATTGAGTTCTATCACATAGCTATTCACATCGGAGATGCGACTCCGCAAAGCTTCACTCTAGAACTCTTGGCCTTGTTAGATTTAACGTTGCTTGCAAACCTAATTTTGATGGTGATCTTTGCAGGCTATGAGAACTTTGTTTCTCGTATTGACGTGGCAACAGAATCAAAGGATCGTCCACACTGGATGGGAACAATTGATTTTAGTGGTCTTAAAATTAAATTAATTGGTTCACTGGTTGCAATTTCAGTAATTGAGCTGTTAAAAGATTTCATCGAACTATCTGGCGAGGCTGAAGTTGGCGAAGGAACCATTTGGCGAGTAATCATTCACCTCACATTTGTTCTTTCAGGAGTTTTATTCGCACTTATGGATTGGATCGCAGATAAGCGTGAGTTCCACGGCACCCATAAGTAATGCGCTTAGATTTATTGGCAGCCCTATCTGGGGCGATGATTGCGCTACAAGCACGAGCAAATGGGGAGCTCTCACATCGATTAGATAGTGGATTACAAGCAGCACTAATCTCTTTTAGTTCAGGCTTATTGATTCTTCTGATCATTACCCCCTTTAGCCCACATATTAAAAAGGGTGTTACAAACTTACGCGGGGCAATCGCGCGTAAGGAGATAGCGCGCTGGAAATTATTGGCTGGCGCGCTTGGTGGAAGTTTCGTAGCTTTTCAATCTCACATTGTGCCATTGATCGGCGTTGCAATCTTTTCTGTCGCATCCATTGCCGGTCAAACTGCAATGTCATTAGTTGTTGATCGAATTGGCCTAACTGGTGGTGGGAAAAAGTTAATTTCAGTCCGGCGCGTTTTAGCTGCTTTTCTAACTGTAATTGCAGTTCTGGTATCTGTTTGGGATCGCATCGATGCGAATAACCTTTCAATATTTGCAGTCACCACAGGTTGTATTGCAGGTGCAATTGTTGCCGTACAGCGGGCATTAAATGGTGAAATTAACGAGTACACACATCAAAGCTTTGCAACATCTCTACTTAACTTTGCAACAGGAGCAACCTTCTTGTTGCTTGTAATAATCACTGCAGTGATAATCGGAATTGTTGATCTCTCACCATTACCTGCAGGACCATGGTGGATCTACACAGGCGGTGTAATCGGGGTTATTTACATTGCTTTTACATCAACAATTGTTCAGCATTTAGGAGTTCTAACATTCACATTGTTTAGTGTTGGAGGTCAACTTGCTGCTTCACTTATTATCGACCTAGTGTCACCAACAGATGGAGCAAGCGTAAGTGCCTACTTAATCACTGGACTTGCCATGACTTATATGGGTGTTATTGCCGGTGGCGTAAGTAATTCACGAATGCAGAAACCAAAGAGGCAGTAATAAAGAAAGCCGCAATTGCATAGGACCAAGTCTTAACCCATGGCAATGAAGCGGCGTAGTATCCAGCAAGAGTTATTCCAACACCCCATAGCAGTGCACCTAACGCGTTTGCTGATAAGAATTTGTAGTAATTCATCTTCGATGCACCGGCAATTGGTGGGACAAATGTTCGAATCCAAGGGAAGAAGCGCGCAGCAACTACTGCCCACCACCCAGTTTGTTCATAGAAACGTTCAGAACGGGCAATCATCTTCTGCATACGCGGAGAGTTATGCTTTTCAAGATATGGACGCCCAACTAAGCGGCCTAATACAAAACCAATCTGATCACCGAGAAATGCAGCAATAAAGATTACGGTCACAAGAATGACAATATTTACTTCACCATGAGCTGCTGCAACTAATCCTGCGCTAAAAAGTATTGAGTCGCCCGGCAGGAAAAAGCCGAACAGGATGCCTGTTTCAACAAAGACAATTGCCCCGATAAGTAGATAGAGAACAAACGGTGCTATTGAGGCAAATTGTTCATCAAAGGATGCAGCTAGCTCAATCACACTGACTTCTTAACCGCCGCAGCCACAGCCTTTACGACGTTAGGATCAAAAACACTTGGCACAATAAATGATGTGTTGAGCTGTTCGGGTGAAACACACTCTGAAATCGCCTTAGCCGCAGCTAGCAGCATTTTGTCTGAGATTTTATGAGCGTTCGCATCTAGTAACCCACGGAAGATTCCTGGGAAAGCTAATACATTGTTGATCTGATTTGGCTGATCACTGCGTCCCGTTGCAACAACAGTTGCGTACTTGCGAGCAATCACTGGATCAATTTCAGGATCTGGGTTTGCAAGTGCGAAAACAATTGATCCCTTAGCCATTGAGGCAACATCAGCTTCAGTTAAGACATTAGGCGCACTCACACCAATAAATATATCTGCACCCACCATTGCTTCAGAAATCTTGCCCGTGAAATTAGTTGGATTGCTGTTATTAATAAACCATTGCTGCATGGAATCATCAGATTTCATATCGTTGTGGATTACTCCGTGGTGATTAAAGCCGATGATGTTGCTTGCGCCATCTAGAGTTAAGAGACGCGCAATTGCATTACCTGCTGCGCCAACACCGCTTAGAACGATCTTTACAGATTTCAGATCCTTCTTAACTAATTTAAGAGCGTTACGTAGAGCGGCAAGAACCACAATCGCAGTTCCATGTTGGTCATCGTGGAAAACCGGAATATCTAATAGCTCGCGCAGACGAGCTTCAACTTCAAAGCAACGGGGAGCAGAAATGTCTTCTAGGTTGATGCCGCCATAGACAGGTGCAATCAACTGCACTGTGCGAACGATTTCATCGACATCTTGGGTGTCAAGGCAAACAGGCCATGCATCAACATCGGCAAAGCGCTTGAATAACGCCGCCTTACCTTCCATCACAGGCAGCGCTGCTGCCGGACCAATGTTTCCAAGCCCTAAAACAGCTGATCCATCGGTCACAACAGCGACTGTATTGCGCTTAATAGTAAGGCGACGAGCATCTGATGGATCGGCAACGATTGCTTGGCAAATACGAGCTACGCCGGGTGTGTAAGCACGAGATAGATCATCACGAGTCTTTAATGGCACCTTTGAGGCAATTTCAATCTTTCCACCAAGGTGGAGAAGGAATGTTCTATCACTAACTTTACGAACTGTTAAATCCGCATTCAAAGAGATAGCTGCAGTGATTTGCTCTGCATGTTCAGCATCAATTGTGTCGCATGTAATGTCGATGACAACTTTTTCAAGAAGAGATTCAACAACGTCGAGTGCGGTAATTGTTGCACCAGCACCAGTAATAACTGTTGTTGCTAGCGCTACTGGGTTTACATCAGGGGAGCCTTCGACACGAATTGTGATTCCGTATCCAGGTGACGTTGATGCCATTTATACAACTCCGTATAAGCGATCGCCGGCATCGCCTAAGCCCGGAACAATGTAGCCGTGCTCATTTAACTTTTCATCAAGTGCGCCGGTAACGATTGTGATTGGTACTCGACTATTTGCAAACTCTTTCTCAACTGCTGCAATTCCTTCCGGAGCAGACAGGATGCACACTGCGGTGATATCTGTTGCTCCAAGATCAATCAGGTAATGAAAAGCCATGATTAAAGTTCCACCAGTTGCAAGCATTGGATCTAATACAAAAACTTGGCGACCTGACAGATCATCTGGTAGTCGGTTTGCGTATGTGCTTGCCGCTAATGTTTTTTCATCCCGAACCATTCCCAAGAATCCAACTTCGGCAGTTGGGATTAACTTGGTCATCCCTTCGAGCATTCCTAGACCAGCACGCAGGATTGGCACAACTACCGGGCGGGGCTCAGCTAATTTTTGGCCCTTTGTCTTTGTGACAGGGGTTGTAATTTCCACTTCATGAGTACGCACATCACGGGTTGCCTCGTATGCCAACAGGGTTACGAGCTCTTCGACCAGGCGTCTAAAAGTTGGTGAATCGGTCCGTTCGTCGCGCAAAACCGTCAATTTGTGATTGATGAGTGGGTGATTGGCAACATGTACTTTCATAGGTATTACCTTACAGGGGTTTCATTCCTTTCCAATGAGTGAAAGTATGCGCACATGTCTGATTTCGAAGAAGGGCTCGTTGAAGAGATTGAATCTTTTGACTCAATCGACGATGTAGTAACCGACCTCACAAGTGAAATGGACTTTGCAGTTGCCGCTTGGCATGAGGACGGACGTTGGACCTTGGGCACATTGCCTGACCCTTATGACATTGCTCAAATTATCACTCGCTTGAAATCGCAACAAACAAATGGTGGTTCGATCGCACTCATTTCAATTGATGAGGAGTTTTTTATTTTAATTCGCGTATTAGGTTCACATATTTCTTTGTTCTTAAGTGATGCAACTGCAGCCCTTGATTATCCCGTTGCAGAAGAGTTAATGGAGATTGCAGATCTACCAATTCCAGAAGATGATGAAGAACCAGGACCTGTTGGTCATCTAGAAATTTTGGCTGATCTTGGAATGAATGGAATGGAAATTTCTGCGCTATGTGATGATGAAGAGTTATTTCCAGATGAACAGCTTGAGGCAATTGCTGCTCGCTTAGGTTTTGGAGATCAATTCTCGGAGCTATTGGATCTGTGAACGATATTGAAATGATGCGTGTTGCACTTGTCGCAGCACGCAAAGCAGTTGCAAGCCACGATATTCCAGTTGGTGCTGCAATCTTTAATAGTGGTGGCGAGTTAGTTGCGACCGGTCACAACGAACGTGAACTACATAGTGATCCAACTGCACATGCCGAAATTGTTGCAATACGAAATGCAGCAGAAAAATTAGGAGATTGGCATTTAACAGATCACACATTGGTTGTGACACTTGAGCCGTGTGCAATGTGTGCTGGTGCTATTGCTCAATCTCGTTTACAGACAGTTGTATTTGGTGCTTGGGATGAGAAAGCAGGCGCAGTTGGATCTGTGTGGGATCTACTTCGTGATCCACGAAGCACCTTTAGAACTGAAGTGCGTGCAGGAGTCTTAGCTGAAGAGTGCGGCGAATTGATTAAGTCTTTTATACAAGAAGTTCGTAAGAAGGATTAAGAATCACCATAGATCCCTCTTCTTCACCAACCATGCCTTCGGCACGCAGTTGAGAACCAACTTCAAGACCTGCAATGTCACGACGACCTAAGAAGTGCAGTGAAACTCCACCTGATTCATCCCAGATCTCAACTTCAAGAGTTGGGGCAGATCCGCGAGGTGCTGTTTTAATAGATGTCACGCGGCCTTGTACCTGAGCGCGCTTTCGCCACTCGATGTTGCCGATAGGTGTCACATTTTCTGCGTAGTGACTTACGGGTTCAAGGTTTACTGGAGGAGCCTTTTTAATCGGCTTAGGCGCAACTGCGGCAGAGGTAACTTTTTCAGTCGTAAGTAGATTTTTTCCAGATGTAATGCGGTCTACATCGAAAGGAACAATCGTTGCAACAACTCGTGGGAGTTGTGAAATAGGTGCTGCAATTTCTTCGGCGGTTTGATCATGAAGCAATCGTCCTAAGAATCCAGAGTATGCACGACGTGGAAGTAGGAGAGTTAGTTCAAGGTCTGGCTTTTCAGTCATTCGGATTGCATAATCCAAGGCAGAGTTAGCAAGACGACGGTCAGGACAGTCGATTAATTCAAGCGTCACATCATCTAGTGCATCTGAGGCCGCCCATGCCTTTTGGATTGCTTCAGCACGACGATCATCTATAACAAAGTGAACGGCAGATAAATTACGTGGTTTTAAACTTCGCGCATATCGAATCGCACCAACAGTTGCAATATCGACGTTATCAACTAGAACAGTCACATCATGGCGGGCAATTGATGTAGCACGCTCTTGATGTTGCTTGACCGCTAATGCTTCTTGTTCACGTGTGTACTGACGTCGCAAGCGCAAGAAAGAGATAACCATTATTGGCGCGGTTACCAAAACCAGCCAGGCACCTTCAGTGAACTTAACAACTGAGAAAATAACTACGACAAGTAAAGAAACACTTCCAGCTAAACCATTGATAAACACCTTTGCACGCCATGCTCCAGTCTTGTGGCGAAGTGCGTGGCGGGTCATTCCAAAACCGGCCAATGTAAAACCTGTGAATACACCCAATGCATAGAAAGCAACTAGGTGCTCAACAGATCCTGCGGTGATTAGCACCAAGAAGATGCCACCACCAGCTAGAAGCAGGATTCCATTTGAGAATGCAAGACGGTGTCCACGCTTTGTTAATTGACGCGGCAAGTAACCATCTGTTGCAACAAAATTCACCAGGATTGGGAAGGCGCTATATGTGGTGTTTGCACCAGCAAACAAAATAAGCATTGTGGCCAACTGGACCATTACGAACATAATCTGACCTACAGCGCCATCTCCCATGATTGTTTTAGCAATCTGAGAGATAACAGTTGGGGTGCCGGATTCGTAGGGAACGGCGTGAATTTTGTGGGCAAACCATGAGACACCAAGAACTAAAGTGCCAAGCAATGTACTCATTACATACAAGGTGCGACGTGCGTTTACATGCTCTGGGGTCTTAAAGAGTGCGACACCATCAGAGATTGCTTCCAAACCAGTTAGAGATGAACCACCGTTTGCAAAAGCGCGAAGCAGAATGAAGATCGCTGCAAAGGTCAACAACCCTTGCTCTTGCCCGATTTCAACAGCACCTGGCTGGTCAACACTTAATTGAATTAATGTTCCATTGAACTGACGATATAGGCCAACAGAGAAAACAATAAACATACAACCGACGAAGAAGTAAGTAGGAAGAGCAAATGCTTTACCTGCCTCTTTTACACCGCGCAGATTGCCGTATGTAAGCAGAACAATTACAACCAAGATCATTGGGATCTTGTAATCATGGAGTGACGGGAAAGTTGAAATAATTGCTGCAACACCTGCTGCTGATTGAATTGCAACAGTCACGATGTAATCAAGGATCAAAGCAACAGCTGCAATTTGTGCAACTACGGGACCGAAATTATCACGCGAGACTATGTATGCCCCGCCAACTTTTGTATACACATTGATTACATCTCGGTATGACAAAGTAATGATGAGGAGAATGACCAATACAACAGCAGTCATTGGCATCAAGAGTGCAAAGGCTGCTAATCCAAATGCTGGAAGTAGCGCAATCAAAATCTGTTCGGATCCGTAAGCAGAAGAAGAAATACAGTCAGATGAAAGAATTCCTAATGCATAACGCTTGCTGAGGCGTTGGTGGCCCAAGGAGTGACGGTTAAGTGGATTACCCAATAAGCGGCGTTTGATTGTGTAGAAAAAAGAGTCTTTGAGGTGAGCGTGATCCTTTAAAACTTCTGGAACTGGCGCATCATCGGTCCACGACTTAGGCACTCAAAACTCCTTTTTATTGCATTTACTGCAATTTAATAAGTATCACTCTACCTCAGCCCGCACAATCTTCACTGTTTTAGGCGTAAAGCGTATGCTTCGGGCTATGCATACACAGTTATATATCGATGGCCAATGGGTTGATGGAATTGGCAAGTTGCCTGTTTACGATCCAAGCGACGGTTCAGTAATTGCCGAAGTAGCCCTATCCGGAGATGCACAATGTGAAGCGGCAATAACAGCTGCCACTGCTGCAGCAAAAGCATGGGCAAAGACTGCTCCTAGATATCGCTCAGAGATTTTACGTAAAGCATTTGAGTTAATGACTGCAGAAAATGAAGTGATTGCAACATTGATTTCCCGCGAAAACGGAAAAGCGATGCCAGATGCTCGCGGTGAAGCTACATATGCCGCCGAATTCTTCCGTTGGTTTGCAGAAGAAACAGTTCGCACACCAGGTGATTTCCGTAAATCTCCATCGGGAGATAAGCGCATCCTTGTCTCACACGAGCCAATTGGTCTTTCTATTCTGATTACACCGTGGAACTTCCCAGCCGGAATGGCCACACGCAAGATCGGTCCAGCAGTTGCTGCTGGTTGCACAATGATTTTAAAGCCGGCTAGTGAAACACCACTGACCGCGATGTACATCGTTGATCTAATGGAGCGCGCAGGGTTGCCAAAGGGAGTTCTTAATTTAATTCTTCCAGAGAAAACAGGTGCTGCAATTTCAAAGATGCTGCATGATCCACGTGTTAAGAACCTTTCATTTACTGGTTCAACTGAAGTTGGTCGCATCCTTCTAAAGGAAGCCGCAGACCGCGTCATTCGCTGCTCTATGGAGCTTGGTGGTAATGCACAAGTTGTCATTCACGATGATGCAGATCTAGCGGTAACTATTCCACAGCTCTCCCTTGCAAAAATGCGCAATGGTGGTGCTGCCTGCACATCAGCAAACCGCATCTTTGTTCAACGAGGTATTGCAGATAAGTTCATTGCAGAGATGACTAAGTCCATGAGCTCATATGTAATGGGTCGCGGAACTGATGCCACAACGACACTTGGCGCTTATGTTTCAATGAAAGAGCGCAACAAGATTGCTGACATAGTTGATGAATCAATTGCAGCTGGTGCAAAGGTTGAAGTTGGTGGAGTTAAGCCAGAAGGTAATGGCGCTTTCTACCCAGCAACGGTGTTAGTTGTTAAAAAAGATAACCCAATCCTGCTCCATGAAATCTTTGGACCAGTTGCACCAATTGTTATCTTTGATACCGATGAAGAAGGAATTGAATTGGCGAACGACACCGAATTCGGTCTTATTAGCTATGTCTTCTCTTCTAACCTGACTCGCGCACTGCGCACAGCAGAGGCGATGGAATCAGGAATGGTTGCAATCAATAAGGGTGTTATCTCAGATCCAGCAGCACCATTTGGTGGCGTGAAGCAATCAGGGTTGGGCCGCGAAGGTGGCTTTGATGGAATTCATGAGTTCTTGCAGACCAAGTTCATTGGTGTAGAGATCTAACCTGCTTACAAAGCACGCAGTTTTGTAAGCATTTCTCTATCAGTTGTTCTGATTTTCTTCATCAATCCAACAAATAGATTTTGTCCATTAGCGTAATAAGCAATCGTGTAAAAAGGTT
>CANLAC010000038.1 GCA_947488645.1 Actinomycetota bacterium
GCGGTGTCAATATTCTTGCTGACACAGTAAAGGTAACTCTGGGACCTAAGGGTCGCAACGTTGTTATCGGTAAGTCATTTGGTGCACCAATCATCACTAATGATGGTGTGACAATTGCAAAGGAAATTGAATTATCAGATCCTGCTGAAAACATGGGAGCTCAGTTAGTTAAAGAAGTTGCGACAAAGACAAATGATGTCGCAGGTGATGGAACTACAACAGCAACTGTTCTAGCTCAAGCAATGGTTAAAGAAGGACTTCGTAACCTTGCAGCTGGCGCGCAGCCAATGGATATCAAGATTGGTATTGAAGCGGCCGTAGCAGCGGTTTCAGAGAAGTTGCGCTCGCAGGCAACTCCAGTCAATGGAAAGCCACAGATTGCAGATGTTGCAACTATTTCTGCGCAGGATCGTGCAATTGGCGAACTCATCGCTGAAGCGATGGACCGTGTTGGTAAAGATGGAGTTATTACAGTTGAAGAGGCATCAACAACTGGACTTGATCTTGAATTTACAGAAGGAATGCAGTTCGACAAGGGCTACATTTCACCGTATTTCGTAACTAATCAGGATCGCATGGAGGCAATTCTTGAAGATGCCTACGTATTGATCTCTGCAAACAAAGTATCTGCTCTGTCAGATCTTTTGCCATTGCTTGAAAAGGTAGCTCAGGCATCAAAGCCACTATTGATCATCGCTGAAGACATTGAAGGCGAAGCACTTTCAACGCTAGTTGTTAACCGCATGCGTGGAGTCTTTGCCTCAGTTGCTGTTAAGGCACCTGGTTTTGGAGATCGCCGTAAGGCAACTCTGCAGGACATCGCAGTGCTAACAGGTGGACAAGTTATTTCTTCAGAACTTGGAATGAAACTTGAGAGCGTAACTCTTGAAGATCTAGGCAAGGCTCGTCGCATTGTTGTTACTAAGGATGCAACAACGATCGTCGATGGTTCTGGCGATAAGGCAGCAGTTGCTGCTCGAGTTTCTGAACTTCGCAAGGAGATCGAAAATAGCGATTCTTCATGGGATAAGGAAAAGTTGCAGGAGCGTCTTGCAAAGCTTGCCGGTGGAGTATGCGTAATCAAGGTTGGTGCACATACTGAAGTTGAATTGAATGAAAAGAAGCACCGTCTTGAGGATGCAATTTCTGCAACTCGCGCCGCTGTTGAAGAAGGAATCGTTGTTGGCGGAGGCGCAGCACTTGTGCATGCAGCCGATGCTCTTGAAGGCGATCTTGGATTCACAGGCGATAAGGCTGTCGGAGTTCGTTTAGTTCGCAAGGCTTGTGATGAGCCACTTCGTTGGATCGCAGAAAATGCAGGACTTGAAGGCTACGTAGTAGTTGCAAAGGTTCGCGCAATGAAGCACAACGAAGGCTTCAACGCTGCAACAGATGTGTATGGCGATTTAGCAGCTGATGGTGTTATCGATCCAGTTAAGGTAACTCGTTCAGCACTAGCAAATGCTGCATCAATTGCTGCAATGTTTATAACAACTGAAGCTGTTGTCTATGAGAAGCCAGCAGAACAAGCTGCAGCTGATGCTGCAGGTGGACACGGTCACTCACATGGCCCAGGTGGACACTCTCACTAATTAAAAAGAAAGAAGCCCCGCGGAGTTTATCTGCGGGGCTTTTTCTTTTCTTCCTAGGAGGAAAGAAATTTATGAAGCGTGTGAAATATCGGTCTTGACATCTTTTCCGATGATTGCGAGGCGATCATCTTCTGATAAGCCTCCCCAAATTCCGTATGGCTCTTGAACTGCAAGTGCGTGGGCGCGGCAGGCAACAATTACTGGGCATGATGCGCAGACAGCCTTGGCTGTGTTTTCACGATTGCGGCGACGGGGTCCGCGTTCTCCATCTGGATGGAAAAACATTTCGGAAGGAAGCTCGCGGCATGAACCCTGGTACTGCCATTCCCATTCATCGGCAACGGGACGGGGTAAACGTGAGGTTTCAGCCATGTGATGACTGTACAACCGCGCCATAGGTTGTTCAAGTAGCACCGCTTCAAAAGTTATCCAAAGGGCGTTTTCAGGTGGTGAGTTAGGCCACTTCACGCCACGATTACCCCATGGATGAGGAGCTTTTAACGGTAGCCGCCGTTGCCCGCCGCATAGGCGTTGCTCCAGCCACCTTACGGACCTGGGATCGCAGATATGGCCTTGGGCCATCTAGCCACGAGGCAGGCGAACATCGTCGTTACTGTCCCAATGATCTTGCGCAACTGACACTGATGCGCCGTTTAATTATCAGCGGTGTTGCACCAGCTGATGCAGCGGTTAGGGCTAAGGCTCATTCAGGTTCAGTATCGGTAGAAAATGTAATCCAAGATTTTGAAGTTCGAGAAGATGTCGTTGACTCATTACATCGAGCCGCTAAATCTCTCGATAAGAATTTTGTGGAGACGTTGCTTCGAAAAGATATTTCAGAAAATGGAGTAATTGCTTCGTGGACTGAAGTCATTGTCCCGCTTTTGTTTTTAGTCGGGGATGAATGGGCGGCAACTGGCGCCGGAATTGAAGTAGAGCACATGCTTTCAGAGATCATTAAAAGATTGCTCCGTGAGGGTGTTGCGGAGATCAAGGAACCCGTCAATACCCAACCTGTATTGCTCGCATCTGTCGGAGAAGAGCTCCATTGCTTGGCATTGCATGCATTAGCTGCCGCCTTAGCTGAAAAAGGAATTGAAACCTTTTTCTTAGGAGCGAGAACGCCTCTTGAGGCGATTTCCGGAATGGTTAAACGCGCAGCACCACCAGCAGTATTTCTCTGGGCCCAACTTGAACAAAACTCTGATCCAAAGTTTTTCAATGAGCTTCCGGTTGTTCGTCCAGCCCCTCGAGTCATTGTCGGTGGGCCAGGGTGGAATCGTGAAACATGTGCAGATGTTGTGGTTGCACAGGATTTAACCCACGCCTGCGATGAAATTGAGCGTGCAGTAGGGCTCTAAAGCCCCGATAGACTTTGGCCTTCGAGAAACACAAGGGGGCGGCGTGAGCGATACAGATAAGGTCGCAATGCTTGGCCTGACCTACGACGATGTTCTTTTGCTCCCAGATGCCTCAGATGTAGTTCCTTCAGAAGTCAGCACTATCACTCAGCTAACACGCAATATTTCAATTGCTGTCCCGCTTGTTTCTTCAGCGATGGACACAGTTACAGAATCTGCAATGGCAATTGCCATGGCCAAGGCTGGTGGAATTGGAATCATTCACCGCAACCTTCCGATTGATGCGCAAGTTACTCACGTTAAATTGGTGAAAAATGTTGGACTTGCAGGAGCCGCCGTTGGTGTTGGTGATGATGGATTTGCTAGAGCCCAAGCATTAATCGAAGCAGGTGTTGATGTTGTCGTTGTTGATACAGCGCACGGCCACCATCGCGCAGTACTAGATGCAATTGCTCGCATTAAGAAGTTTTCTCCAACCACTGAAATCATTGGTGGCAATGTTGCAACTCGCGCAGGTGCACAGGCACTTATTAATGCTGGCGCAGATGCTGTAAAGGTTGGCGTTGGTCCCGGATCAATTTGTACAACACGAGTTGTCGCAGGTGTTGGTGTTCCACAGGTAACTGCAATTCTTGAAGCATCAAAGGCATGTAATAAAGCAGGTATTCCATTAATCGCAGATGGTGGCTTGCAGTACTCAGGTGACATCGTTAAGGCATTAGTTGCTGGTGCAAACTCAGTAATGCTTGGTTCTCTCCTTGCAGGATGTGAAGAGTCTCCTGGTGAGTTAATTGAAATTAATGGAATTAAATATAAGGCTTATCGCGGCATGGGTTCACTAGGTGCCATGCAATCTCGCGGTGAACAAAAGTCTTATTCAAAGGATCGTTATATGCAGGACGATGTTCTATCTGAAGACAAACTTGTCCCAGAAGGCATCGAAGGCAAGGTTGCATTCCGTGGTTCTGTAGCTGAAGTAGTTCATCAACTCGTGGGTGGACTTCGCTCGGGCATGGGATATGCAGGCGCACCAGATATCGAAACCTTGCGCCGCGAAGGACGTTTGATTCAAATTACAGCAGCAGGGTTACAGGAAAGCCACCCACATGATGTGGCACATGTTGCTGATGCTCCCAATTACCAGAAGAAGGGCCGCTCATGAATAACATCGAAATCGCACCTGGAAAGCGTGCCCGTACCGCCTACTCTTTTGATGACATCGCAATTGTGCCAAGCCGCCGAACACGCGATCCGGAAAATGTTTCCACTGGGTGGCAGATTGATGCCTATAAGTTTGAACTACCCATGATGGCAGCGCCAATGGATTCTGTTGTTTCACCTGAGACAGCAATTGCCATCGGCAAGCTTGGCGGATTAGGCGTTCTTAACCTTGAAGGGTTGTGGACTCGTTATGAGGATCCACGCATTCCATTGGGTGAAATTGCTTCGATGCCAGATAAGCATGCAACTAAGCGCATGCAGGAAATTTACAACGCTCCAATTCGTCCAGAACTTATCAAAGAGCGTATTCAGCAGATTCGAGATGCTGGCGTAACTGTTGCAGCCTCGTTGTCTCCTGCTCGCACAGCAGAGTTTCACAAGGCGGTCATTGCAGCTGGTGTGGACATATTTGTTATCCGCGGAACGACTGTTTCAGCAGAACACGTTGCTGCAGAAAATGAAGCACTCAACCTGAAGAAGTTTATCTATGAGCTAGATGTGCCTGTGATCGTTGGTGGAGTTGCAACCTCAACTGCTGCCCTTCACTTAATGCGCGCTGGTGCTGCTGGTGTATTAGTTGGCTTTGGTGGAGGAGCAACACACACAACTCGTAAGGTTTTGGGTGTTGAAGTGCCTATGGCATCGGCAGTTGCTGAAGTTGCTTCTGCGCGCCGTGAATACCTTGATGAATCAGGTGGGCGTTACGTTCACGTGATTGCAGATGGTTCAGTTGGTCGAAGTGGTGATATCGCAAAAGCAATTGCATGTGGTGCCGATGCGGTCATGATGGGATCTCCACTTGCAAAGGCGATTGAAGCACCAGGTCTTGGTTGGCACTGGGGATCAGAGGCACATCACCCAGTATTGCCACGTGGTGAACGCGTAAATGTTGGAACTGTTGGTACCTTGGAAGAGATTTTGCTTGGACCATCACACACTTCAGACGGATCTATGAACTTGTTCGGTGCACTTCGTCGCGCGATGGCAACATGTGGTTATTCAGACGTTAAAGAGTTCCAGCGCGTAGAGGTACTTATTCATCGTGGCTGAAACGCGTGGAGTCCTAGTTGTTGATTTTGGTGCTCAGTACGCGCAGTTAATTGCACGTCGAGTTCGTGAAGCAAATGTCTTCTCCGAAATTGTTCCATCATCAATAACAGCGGCTGAAGTCAAAGCTAAAGCACCAAGTGCAATCATTTTGTCTGGTGGGCCATCAAGTGTGTATGCAGAGAATGCTCCAAAGATTGACACTGAAATCTTTTCATTAGGGATCCCAGTTTTTGGTATTTGTTATGGTTTCCAGGCAATGGCTGCAGCTCTTGGTGGCGTTGTAAGCCAGACGGGTAAGTCAGAGTTTGGTCGCACGGAAACAACTGTTCAGCCAAGTTCAAAGGTATTTACTGGATTGCCAGCCAAGCAAAAAGTCTGGATGTCACATGGGGATGCGGTTACAACAGCACCTGCAGGATTTACAGTAAGTGCAGTAACAGAAGATACGCCGATAGCAGCTTTTGAAGATGCGACCGGAAAGCTTGCCGGGGTTCAGTTTCACCCCGAGGTTTTACATAGCGAGCACGGCCAGGCAATCTTGCGCAACTGGTTAGTCAATATTGCCAAGTGTGATGCAACATGGACAACTGCAAACATTGCAGAAACAGAGATTGCAAAAGCCAAGCAAGTTATTGGTAATAAGAAAGTCATCTGCGGACTATCAGGTGGTGTTGACTCAGCAGTTGCTGCAGCAATTATTCAAAAGGCGGTTGGCAATCAACTGACATGTGTTTTTGTGGATCATGGATTATTGCGCAAGGGTGAAGCAGAACAGGTGGAGCGCGACTTTGTTGCTTCAACTGGCGTGCAGTTAGTTGTAATTGATGCCAAGGATCAATTCCTGAATGCTCTGAAAGATGTTAAAGATCCTGAAGAGAAGCGAAAGATTATTGGCCGCGAATTTATTAGATCATTTGAAGCAGCTGCTCGCGATATTGCTGCTGGGGGAGATGTTGAGTTTTTAGTGCAGGGAACTTTGTATCCAGATGTTGTTGAATCAGGCGGCGGCACTGGTACAGCAAACATTAAGTCCCACCACAATGTTGGTGGATTACCCGATGATTTGCAGTTCACATTAGTTGAACCACTGCGCACATTGTTTAAGGATGAAGTTCGCCAAGTTGGCTTAGAACTTGGATTGCCAGAAGAGATTGTGTGGCGTCAACCTTTTCCTGGCCCTGGACTTGGGATTCGAATTGTTGGTTCTGTAACACAAGAGCGATTGGATTTATTACGCGAAGCAGATGCGATTGCCCGAGAAGAGTTAAAGGCAGCTGGATTAGATCGTGACATCTGGCAGTGCCCAGTTGTGCTGCTGGCCGATGTCCGAAGCGTTGGCGTTCAGGGCGATGGGCGTACCTATGGCCACCCCATCGTGTTGCGCCCAGTCTCATCTGAAGATGCCATGACCGCCGATTGGTCAAGAGTTCCCTATGAAGTTCTTGAGAAAATCTCTACCCGCATAACTAACGAGGTTCGCGAGGTCAATCGAGTGGTCTTAGATGTAACAAGCAAGCCACCTGGCACCATTGAATGGGAATAAATTAAGGGTTTTCACAGGATTTAGATTTATCATTTCTCACATGACACAAGGAGTTTCTATGAAGCGGACGGTGATTGCAGCTGTCGCAATCTCAGTACTCCTTTCTCCATCAGCCGTTGCTGATACAAAGAGCAGAGCAGCAAAGAATGTAAAGGTTGCAGCTATTAAGTGTGGGCCAACTAAAGCATCTGGACATGCTCCTAAAGATGTTTCTCCGGCACAAAAACTTCCTAGAAAATTAGCTCGTACATTTACCTTTGAAACAAATTGCGGAAACATAGTTGTCACAACAGTTGGTGCAAAAGCTCCAATTACGATTACACAACTATCTACTTTGGCTAAGCGTGGATACTTCGATAACTCTTTGTGTCACCGCTTAACTACGCAAGGTCTTTATGTATTGCAATGTGGAGATCCAACAGCAACAGGAAGTGGTGGACCTAACTTCACCTATGGCGATGAAAATCTACCCACCGCAACTGTCAATAATTATCCAGCTGGAACAGTTGCCATGGCTAACTCAGGCCCAGGAACAAATGGAAGTCAGTTCTTCTTGGTTTTTGCAGACACAACTCTTGGTGCTAACTACACAATCTGGGGCACAATTACACAAGGCTTAGATATTGTTAAAGCGATTGCAAAGGCTGGAGTTAAAGGTGGTGGCGCCGATGGCACACCAAATCAAACTATTGCAATTAATCGCGTAACTGTTACTAATTAATTCTTAACTAGAAACTAATTCAGCACGATCCAATCGATCTAATAGCTTGAGCGAGTCCTCATTATTACGTGCATAAACGGTTGCAATCCTGATGTCTAGTGTGTGGTTAACCGTCAGTGAAGTGGCATCAAGGAGCCGTTTCACAAAGAGTTCAGCGTTTCCGTGCCCATCACGAACGATGATGACAACCTCATTTACGCCGAGCCTACCTATGCAATCTTCTTGCCTGGTTAATTGTGTGAGTTCATAGGAAAAATGCAAAATGTCATATGCGCGAACCTGATCAGAGTCAGGGTTATCGAAGAGGATTTTTATCAGTGCAATCGGTTTATCGGTGCGGGTTGCTAGTGAAATTTCACGGCGCAATTGGTCATAAAAGTATGTTGGAGATGCCAAATGAGTTTGGGAATCATGAATTCCATCATGTGAAAAGAGCATTGAGTCCTCACTTCAGTTAATCTCCTCGTATGAGTCAAGATCCTGCCAAAGCGGCTAAGGCACGCGCACTAGTGGCATCCCTACTCTTTGTTGAGGCAGGAGTGGTCGTATTACTTGCCCTGTGGCTGATTGTGCTCACCTTTACGACTGATTCTTTTGAACTACTTCCTTTTCTGGGTGTGCTGCTTTTTGCATTACTTGGCGCTGCTGGATTGGCAGCCTCAGCCATGGGTTATCGCCGCGGAAAGTACTTTGGTCGATCACCGGCAGTACTTGCTAACTTGATTGCACTCGGTGTTGTTTCCTATCAAGTCGAAGCTCATCTTTGGTTTGTGGCAATTCCATTAACAGCATTAGCTGGGACAACATTAATTGCTGCGTTGCGAGCTATTCCAACTGATCTCTAAAGCTAGTTACCACTCAACAATCTGATTGTCTTCCCACAAAACTCCTGTGGTGTCACCAGCATTAAACTCTCGTGTTGCTAGCCACAATGCACACGCAGCGCCCTCTTCGGCACTTCGCGGTGCATCAGCGCCTCCCATATCGGTACGAGAGTGATTAGGACACACAGCATCAACTAAAACTCCACGGGAGCCAAGACCTGTTTCATGTGCAAGATTTCGAACAAGTGCGTTAACTCCAGCTTTACTAATTCTGTATGGTGCAAGGCCACCAGTATTGCCAGGCCCTGACATTCGGCCAAGACATGCAGAATAAATAATGATGCGGCCACTTCGCGCTTCAACCATTGCTGGTGCAAGTCCATTAACTAGTGTGAAAACGGAATCTAAGTTGATTGCCATAACTCGGCGCCATTCGGCATCATTGGTTTTCAGAGTTTTAGACATTTTGTCACTCATTACTCCGTGAGCCAGAATCAAGATGTCAGGTGCACTATGGTGCTGCGAAATATTTGCAACTGCATCGCGAGTAGCGTGCAACTCTTCAAGATCAACTGCATACGTTGTGAAGTTTTGATGAGGGTGAGCACGATGTAAGGACTCCTGGGCCTGGGAAAGTCGGCTCGAGTCTTTAGCAATCATCACAATGTCATAGCCCAGCGCCGCTAATGACTTGGCATTTTCAAAGCCCAAGCCTCTGCTTGCTCCGGTGACCACTGCTAAAACCATGGGCAAAGCCTGCCCCAGATGGGCCTGAAATGGAGACTGAAATCAATGTGGCCTATCTCGCCTTGTGAGCGCCAAATCGTGCATATGGGGGCCAGTTACTGCCGATAGGCTTAGGGATGTAATCAATGCAGAAGGAGCTTGCCAGTGTCGGCACAGGATTTTGGCGCAAATGATTGGCTCGTCGATGAAATGTACGAGCAGTATTTAGCGAATCCTTCTTCCGTAGACCCAGCATGGGTTGAGTATTTCAAAAGTAACAAGCCTGGTGCACCAACAACATCTGCAGCACCAAGCAAGGGTGTTCCACCGGTTCCAAAAGCGAAACAAAAAGCTGAGCAACCTGCACCAGTAGCTGCACCAACACCTGCACCAGTTGCCCCAGCACCACAGCAGCCAGTGCTTCGAGAGACTGCAGCAACACAACCAACTCCTGCAGATCCTGTTGTTAAGCCAGTTCCAGTTTTGATTACTCCATCAGCATCTTCACTTGAGCCAATCCGCGGAGTTTCAGCGCGCGTAGTACAAGCGATGGAAGCATCGCTAACAGTTCCAACAGCAACATCTGTTCGAGCAATCCCAGCTAAGTTAATGATTGATAACCGCATCGTGATTAATAATCACTTGAAGCGTAGTCGTGGTGGAAAAGTTTCATTTACTCACCTCATCGCTTTTGCAATGATCAAGGCAGTTCGTGCGATGCCAGAGATGAACGCATTCTTTGGTGAATTAGATGGCAAGCCAGCGATTGGAAAGCCAGAGCACATCAACTTAGGTGTTGCAATCGATTTAGCAAAAGCAGATGGATCTCGTCAATTATTGGTTCCATCAATTAAGGGCTGCGAAGAATTAGATTTCGCGCAGTTCTGGAGTGCATACGAAGCTGTCATTAAGAAAGCTCGTGGCGGCTTACTAACTGTTGAAGATTTTGCTGGCACGACAATGTCCATCACCAACCCAGGAACAATCGGAACAGTTCACTCTGTTCCTCGCTTAGTTCAAGGACAGGGCTTGATTCTTGGTGTTGGCGCTA
>CANLAC010000039.1 GCA_947488645.1 Actinomycetota bacterium
GCAACCTGTTGCATCCAAGATGGCAACTGCGTAAAGACAAAGAAAACTCCACTAAAGAACTGCAAAATGATAACAATAGGGGAGACAACTGCAGATGCACCGCGGCCACTTTTAGGAACAATGGAAAAAGCGATTCCAAGTGCGGTTGAACATGCGCTACCCAACAGAACTAGCCAAGTGAAAGTGATCCATTTATTGATATCGGTAGGTAGTTCAACTCCGAAGAACAAAATGCCAAATCCTAGAAGTAGAAGAATTTGAATAACCATGCTGACAAATATCAGAATTGCCTTACCGATGAAGTAACTAGAAGCTGGCATAGGTGTGCCGCGCAGGCGCTTGAGAGCACCGAAGTCACGTTCTAAAGGAATTGTGATGGCAAGTGCTTGAAAACCTGTATTGACTAAGCCCGAGGCAATCATTCCGGCCAAAAAGTACTGCGAAAATGTCACGCCAGGTGCGATGGTGTCTTTAAATACTGATCCAAAGATGGCAAGCAAAATAACAGGGAAAAGTAATGTAAATACAACAGATTCACGCTGGCGAGCAAACTGTCGAATCTCTAAGTTGCCGCGTCGAATACCTAAGGAAAGCGCGCTAGGAATCTTTTTCATGCTCGCCTCCAATCATTTCAAGATATATATCTTCAAGAGATGGGCGCGAAACTACTAGCTCTGGCACTTCGCCACCAAAGCGTGATGACAACTTCGCCACTAATTCAGTTGGGTTGTCAGATTTTTCTGATTTAGTTATCTCGCCCTCACGCCATGTAACTGTGGCTTGCGAGGTCGAACGTCCGCCTAGTTCGGCAGGGGTTGAAACTTCAATGATGACGCCATTGTTAATTACCGCCACACGATCTGCTAACGCTTCAGCCTCATCTAAATAATGGGTAGTGAGCACAATTGTGGTTCCATCAGAGCGCAACTTCTGGATTAGTCCCCAAAAAGCGCGGCGAGCCTCAGGATCAAAACCAGTTGTTGGTTCATCCAAGAAAAGTAGTTCGGGATTTCCAATAATGCCAAGTGCCACATCTAAGCGACGGCGCTGACCACCTGAAAGATTACGAATGAGGGCATTTTCTTTTTCCACTAGGCCAACTGAATGTATTACTTCATCTACTTTTCTAGGGTTTGAGTAATAGCCACTGAAGTGATCAATTGTTTCTAATACCGTTAGGTCACCGGCATCGGCCGAGCTTTGCAAGACAATTCCGATGCGATCTCGCCATAGACGAGATTCATGTCCGCGAGTTTGAGGATCAAAGCCCAAAACTGAGACTGTTCCAGAATCTCTGGTTCTAAAGCCTTCCAGGATTTCAACAGTTGTTGTCTTACCCGCACCATTTGGACCAAGGAGAGAAAAGATCTCACCTTGTGCGATTTCAAGATCAACTCCGCGCACAGCGTGAACATCGCCATAGCTTTTCTTCAGGCCTTTTACTTCGATGAGGCTCATGTGGTCACTTTACTATGCGAAAATACTCCTGTGAACCCGCGTAGAAACTACCCCAAGAAGCGGGTGAAGCCTGAAGAACCTCGGGAAATCAATATTGCTTCCACCGGTGAGAGCACAGAAGAACACAGCGATGGTGTTTACATTGTGCGACGTCTAACTGGATCTGGTTCTACAAAGCCGTATCGCTGCCCTGGATGTGATCAATTGATTCCACTAGCAACTCCACATGTTGTTGCTTGGCTTGAATACGATGAAGAAGGTCGCCGTCATTGGCATACAGCCTGTTGGGCAAAGAAAAATAAAAGGCGCCCTAATACTGAACGTACTCGAAACGCTCCTCGTTTTTAACCTAGCCGGCCCTTTAATAATTTTGTAGCTTTCACAACCAGCTTGTCATCTTTAGAACGGCGCTTAAAACTTAAGAAATTAAGTGGGATATTAAATCGAGTGCGAACAACAGTGCGTGGATATGTGTATTCAAGTAATCCTTCAGGACCATGCACGCGTCCATAACCGCTGTCTTTAACTCCACCAAATGGAACAGATGGGACTGCAGCAAATGAGAATGTTGAATTAATTGCAACCATTCCGCAGTGCAACTGCGAAGCAATCCTCTTTCCCTGTCGTTTCGACCAAACATTGGCTCCCAAGCCATAACTAGAAGCATTAGAAAGAACGATAGCTTCTTGCATACTTGCAACACGATTAATAATGATTATTGGTCCAAAGGTTTCTTCCCGAACAGCAGCAGATGATTCAGGCACATCTACCAAAATAACTGGCTGAACAAATGGGGCTTGGACTGATTTTAAAGAACCATAGGCAAATTCTCCGCCATCTTTAATTGCAGCTTTGATGTGAGATGAGATAACAGAAATCTGTGAAGGCATTGTTGCTGGGCCGTAATTACCATCCCCAGGTGCACCTGCATGAATGTTCTCTGCAAGGGCAACAGCCTTTGCAATAAACAAATCAGCCACTCTTTCATCAACATAAACGCGTTCTGCGCCAATACAGGACTGGCCAGCATTAGCCATTGCAGACCACATGGTTGCATCAACTGCGCGATCTAAATTTGCGTCCGCTGCAACAATTACTGGGTCTTTTCCACCACATTCGGCAACTATCGGCGTCAGATTTGTTGCACATGCTGCAGCAACTAACTTGGCAGTCTTGGTTGAGCCCGTGAATGACAGCTTATCTACTCCGCTAACACATAACGCATTACCTGTCTCTGCTGCACCAGTGATGGTTGTGAAGATGTCTGCAAAGGGTGCAACGGTATTAAAACTCTCTTCCAGCCACACACCAACACCTGGCGCGTATTCACTTGGCTTAAACACAACGGTGTTTCCTGCAGCAAGTGCGTATGCGATAGATCCAACAGGAGTAAAGACTGGGTAGTTCCAAGGGCCAATGACACCCACAACACCCAATGGTGAACGCTCAACAGTTGCAGACATATTTGCCATCAAAGCACCGGGAGCACGATATGAGGTTCGCATAATGTCTTCAGCATGTCTGGCGGCCCAGCCGATGTGGCTTACCGCCATAGAGGCTTCAAGTTTTGCATCACTTACTGGCTTACCAGTTTCAAGTGAAATAAGGGCTGCAATCTGATCAACGTTATTAATAATGTAATTGCTCCAAGCCAACAAAACCTTCTTACGTCCTGAAAAACCTAATCCTGCCCATGCAGTGCTGGCATGTCGTGCATGACCAACAATTTCAGCAACTGACTTAGCTGAATGAATTGGATAGGTTCCAATAGGCTCACCAGTAGTTGGGTTATATGAATTGAATGCTTTGGTCGATCGTGAAGTAGTGGCCATGTGAACAAGCCTAGTCGGGAATAGATAGGATTTGAAGTATGAGCCAGCCTGTTAGATCGAGCAGTGTCTTTGAATCTGTTCGAACACCATTTCATGTGATGACAGTTGATGGTGTTGATTTGATTGGTGAGGTTGCAGCACCTGTAGCTCCGTCAAAAGGTGCACTCCTTTGCTTGCATCCACTGCCAACAGCTGGTGGAATGATGGATAGCCACATCTATAAAAAAGCTGCTAACCGCTTACCTGCAATGGCAGGCATTACTGTTGTTCGATTCAATACACGTGGAACAACGAGTGAAGCAGGCAGCAGCACGGGAACATTTGATAATGGAGTTGCTGAGCACTTTGATGTGGAAGCGATGCTTTCTTACTGCTTTGATACTTTGATGTTGGACAATCTATGGGTCACTGGCTGGTCCTTTGGAACTGATCTAGCCCTTCAGCATGCAAAAGATCCACGCCATAAAGGGTTAATCCTTTTGAGCCCGCCATTGCGCACAACAACTGATGAACAACTTAAGTATTGGAATACAGATCCCCGCCCAATAACGGCCTTAGTTCCCGAGCTAGATGATTACCTCAAACCAGATGCTGCTCGACAAAGATTTGCAATTATTCCCACCATGAAGATTGTTGGTGTCGATGGCGCTAAACATCTGTGGCTGGGGGAACCATCAGTTCACCGTGTTTTATCTGAACTAAACAGCATCGTCACCGGCGCACAAGCGCAGCTTCCAACTGATTTTTAACTGTTATTTGCCCGAGGAATAACTACTTCATCAAGTATCAAAATGATCGATGCTGCTACTGGCACGGCCAGTAATCCACCAACTAATCCCAATAATGATGAGCCAATGAGTGCGGAGATAATCGTTACCGCACCTGGAACCGCCAGGGTTCGCTTCATGATTCGGGGTGTAATTATGTAGTTTTCAATTTGTACGTAAACAACATATGCAACAAATGCAATTGCACCGATTGCAACAGATTGTGTGAGCGCAATCAAAGTTACAATTGCGCTACCAAGGAAGTGGCCAATTAGAGGAATAAGCGCGGCAACTAAGACGATCATTCCGATAGCAATTGGGGAAGGCAAACCTAGTACTGTCGCCAGAATTACTACAAAAACGGCGGCCATGGCAGCTATCAAAATCTGGCTTCCAACGAAGGCGCCGACTCTTGCGATTACAGCGTTGGTTAAACGTCCAACACGATCTCGGCGGCTTGCAGGTACTAATGAAAGACCTAGATCTACTGCTTGTGGCAATGAGGTGATGAAATACAAGGTGAGCACCAAAATAGTTAGCGCTGTAAAGAAACCAGACAATACCGATTTACCAACGCCGATGACTCCACCGAATGTACTGATAAGCAAAGTCCCATCAGATGTAATAGTTTTTAATTTTTCTTGTAAGGTATCGATAAGTCCGAATTGAGTATTGAGCTGATTGATAGTTTCATTTTTCATCAAGTCACGCAATAACTGTGGTGCATTCTCGATCAAATTTGTCCCTTGGCTAATTACAGGCGGAACGACAACTAGGGCAAAAAAGATGACAAATAGAATTACCGAAGAGAAAATTACTGTCACAGCTGTGCTTCGAGACATATTACGTTTACGCAGGGCCTCAACAGCAGGGTTCAAGCCAGTTGCTAAGAACAGGGCAATCAAAATCAATACAAAGATTTGACTCACGCTAGCCAAAGCCCGCATCAAGACAATTGCGGTCAGAGCCCCGAGAGTTGCAATGAATCCGAAGTAAAAAGGCTGGGATTGATTGATTGGTTTGCCCAGAATTCCGTAATCGACTGGTGCCTTTGCAGACTTAGGGGCACGAGCGGTTGCTTTCTTGATTCTCTGTGTAATTGCCATAGCGTTATTCTAAAGTGCATAGATCACTAAGAATGAACCGTGGTGTTCATGTTCTGGAAACAATTATGAGGAAGAATACCGACCATGGCACTGCGTATTACGGGTTTAGGCGAGGAGATCGCCTCTGTCACCGGCCTGCCATGGCACCTACCCCTGGAAGAGTGGCCAGAAGATCCAGTACTTGCCGAAAAGCGCGGAATTTCGCGCCACGTTGTGCGGCTTGTACGAGCAAGTAGCGACCCAGATGCCGTTGTTTATGCAGTGAAAGAAACTGTTTCAGAGTTTGCCAACCGCGAATACGTCATTTTGCGCCAACTCTCTCAGCTAGGCGCACCATGTGTTGAACAGGTAGCTGTTGTCGAGGGCCGCACAGATGCACAAGGCGAGGAACTTCCCTGCGCCATTGTTACTCGCTTCTTGCCCTACTCATTGCCATATCGAGTTTTGTTATCGGGTGCGGTCACTGCCAATGAAATTACAACTATGGCAACTGCGCTCGCATTTCTCTTGGTTCGCTTGCATCTATTGGGATTTTGGTGGGGCGATTGTTCCTTGTCTAACACTTTATTTCGCAGAGATGCCGAAGGCTTTGCTGCATATTTAGTAGATGCAGAAACGGGTGAGTTTCAAAAGAGTTTAAGCGATGGACAAAGAGAACATGATTTAGAAATTGTTCACTTCAACGTTGCTGCCGAATTAGAAGATCTTGCCTTATCTGGAGTTTTATATCCCGGTATGGATCCAGTGCGAGCAGCTGAAGCGGTGATTCGCCGCTATCGCAGGTTATGGGCAGCACTTAAAGAGCCTCAGTTATTAGATCCAAAGGATCGTCACGCTGTAGAAAGTGCAATGCGCCAGCTCCACGATCTTGGATTTGCTGTTGAAGAGGTTTCAGTAACTATTGATGGCAATACACAAATGCTTTCCTTCGTACCCAAGTTAGTTGCAGCTGGATATCACACACAGCGTTTGCGTGAGCTCATGGGACTAGAAACAGAAGAGCTACAGGCAAAGAGATTGCTTGCATCATTTGATCGCTATCGTGCACGTGAAAACACCGCTGGATTATCGATCCATATAATGGCAAAGCAGTGGCTTGGTGAAGTATTTGAAAAGGTGATCTCGCGAGTTCCTGATCACATGCGTGGCCGTGTAGAACGCGCACAGATGTTCCACGAAATCCTTGAAAACCGCTGGTATTTAAGTGAAAAAGCAGGACATGACGTGGGACTTGAAGTTGCAACTGATAATTATTGCGCCGAGATTTTGCCATCGCGTCGTGACTCTGGCGTCGACATAGTTCTCGGGTAGATAGGATGGCATCATGAGTTTGCCACCTAATTTCGGGCAAGCCTTTGATTTAAGTTCTCTTACTAAACCAAAGGTAGATCCTTCAGTGCCGATGCCGGGCATAGAGGTAACTGTCGAGAATTTAAGCAATGAAATCCTGCCACTGTCTTTAGTACGTCCCGTAATTGTGTTGATGTGGACATCTCGAAGTCCTGAGTCTGTTGAGATGATTAAAACTCTTGGAAAGCTAGAAGTTGATTATAAAGCCGCCTTCTCCCTTGCACGAGTAGATATCGATGCAAACCCAGAAGTTGCCCAAGCATTTCAGACTAAATCAGTCCCGTATGCCGTAGCAATTATTGCTGAACAAATGGTTCCCTTATTTGAACAGGCCTATCCTGAAGCTCAAGTAAAAATGGTTATAGATAAGGTCTTGACTCTTTCATCTGAGCAAGGTGTCGGTGAAGCACCGGTAGAACACATTGAACCTGAAGAAACCGATGCGATGAACGCACTTGAATCTGGTGATTATGTTGCAGCTGAAGCCGCGTACAAGAAATGGTTAGCAAGAAAACCTTCTGAAAACTTAGCAAAACTTGGTCTTGCCCAAACACAGTTATTGATGCGCACAGAAGGTTTAGATCTCAACACCATCATTGCCCAATCCACTGCCACACCTACCGACATTGCTCTTCAATTAAAGGCTGCAGATGTAGAGATTGTTAATGGGGGAGTTGAAGCTGCTTTCACGCGACTGCTTCATGCGGTGAAAGCAACAAGTGGTGATGAGCGTGCAAAGATTAAGAATCATTTACTGGATCTCTTTGCCTTGGTCGATCCATCTGATCCACGTTTAGCCGCTGCTCGAAAAGAGTTAGCGAGTGCCCTATTTTGAGAGAAAGTATCGATGTTAAGTATGAATTAAAGCTGATTAAGGTACTTTTCTTTCTATTCGGCCTTTTAATCATGTCCTGGGTGCCTAGATTCCCTGAAGTAAAAGCCAATTTGAAGCTGACTAACGGTGAATTTGGATCAATCGTCAGCATGGCTGCAATAGGAAACCTTGTTGCACTCCTTACCGTTGGTCATCTTGTTCATAAATATGGAGCGCGTTGGATTTTGCACATCGGAGCACTTTTACTGGCCGTCAGTCTTACATTCTTGACGCACAGCACATCAAGCCTTGTCTTTTTAATCTCCATCATTATTCAAGGTGGCGCTATTTCTGCCTTTCATATTTCGATCAACTCACAAGGATTCTTTTTCCAAGATCGCACCAAGCGACAGATCATTACTCTTTTAAGCGGTTTCTGGAGTAGCGGTGCACTATTTTCCTCAATGATTGCGGGATTATTAGTAGATCGAGTTGAATTGGGTACCTACACCAACATTTTAGCGAGCATCTGCTTCGTACTGATGACTCTGATCATTATTAGGATTTCTCCAAATTTGATCAAAGCTAATATAAATCCTGATTCACAGCACAGGGCTAGAGATATGTTTAAGGGTTTTGAAGTTGATGTCCCAGTCTCAGCTGCGCTGCTCTTGGTAATTATGCTTGAGTACGCGATTAGTGATTGGGCTGCAATATTTGTTAAAGAGGATATGAAAATTCTTGGTGGAATTCACACTCTGCCTTACATTCTTTTCACACTCGCAATGATCATCGGACGATTAAACCTACATAATCTCTTGCCCCGCTACAGTATTGATTTCTTGATGGTGCGTGCATCCTTACTCTCAGGGTTATCGATAATTGCAGGGATAATTGCAGTAAGTATCACCGGAACTTCAAATCAAACCCTTGTCATTGTCATTCTTTCAATTAGTTTCACAATCGCAGGGCTTGGTTCATCCTTCTTAGGGCCATCAGTTATGAACGCGGCAAATACACGCTCAAAGTTTCCATCCAGCGTTGTTATTGGGCAAATCGGAGTCATTAATATTGCACTCGTCTTTGTTATGCGATGGATTATCGCTTGGACGGCGCAGGCGACATCGCTATCAATTGCACTGTGCATCCCTGCTTTAATGTTGCTGGTAGTTCCTAAATTTTCTAAGATTTTTAAAAAGGCTTAGATCAACCTGAGCCTTCTGTATTGCCAGCATCAGCAGCTGACACATCATGAATACGATACTTTTCCATTGCCTTTGTAACAATGCTTTGCTTGATGTCACCTTGGTTGGATAGTTGCTGCAAGACGGCAACAGCGATGGATTCTGCATCAACATTGAAGTGACGACGAAGTGCACCGCGAGTATCAGATAAACCAAAGCCATCTGTTCCAAGTGAGTAGAAAGGCTGTTGGACCCATGGAGAAATCTGATCTTGCACAGCACGCATGTAATCACTAACAGCAATTACTGGACCACGTGCACCATCTAGCTTCTTGGTGACATATGCGGTGCGCTTGTCCTTTGGATTAAGCAGGTTATGTCGGTCTGTTTCTAGACCATCGCGACGAAGTTCATTCCATGAAGTCACAGACCATACTGAAGCTTTGACGCCCCAATCATCTGCAAGAAGTTGCTGTGCTTTAAGTGCCCAGTTAACTCCGACACCTGATGCCAGAATTTGCGCACTCTTCTTGCGTGATTTTGGTGCTGGTGAGTACAAATAGATTCCCTTGAGTAAGCCGTCAACATCGAGGTTTTCAGGCTCTGCTGGGTGAATATATGGCTCGTTATAAAGGGTTAAGTAGTAATAAATGTTTTCGCTGTTTTCACCATACATACGACGTAGACCATCTTTAACAATGTGTCCAAGTTCAAATGCAAATGCAGGATCATATGCAACAACTGCTGGGTTAGTCGCTGCAAGTAGAAGTGAGTGACCATCTTCGTGTTGCAAACCTTCACCATTTAGCGTTGTGCGTCCTGCTGTTGCGCCAACTACAAATCCTCGAACCAACTGATCTGCTGCAGCCCAGAATCCATCTCCTGTGCGCTGGAAACCAAACATGGAATAGAAGATGTAGATAGGAATCATTGGTTCATCATGAGTTGAGTAAGAAGATCCCACTGCAGTAAATGAGGCAACAGATCCAGCTTCATTAATACCTTCATGCAAAATCACACCTGAAGTTGATTCCTTGTAAGACAACATTAATTCGCGGTCAACTGCTGTGTACTTCTGACCATGAGGAGAATAAATCTTCATTGATGGGAACAATGAATCCATACCAAATGTGCGAGCTTCATCAGGAATGATCGGAACAATGCGTGCGCCCAGTCCTGGATCCTTAACAA
>CANLAC010000040.1 GCA_947488645.1 Actinomycetota bacterium
AAACCATCTCCGATTTCGACACCCTTAATAGCCTGAATACCCATTACAGCCCCAGCTAATTTTGAGTCAAGGCGTCTATCCCAATGAACATGTGAACCCAATCCAGGAGGCATGTTGAAAGCTAAAACTTCCACCACACCACCTAATGTGTCGCCATCACGATGCGCATTTTCAATTTCCGTAATCATTTGCTCACTCGTTACTTTATCGGCGCACCGAACTGGATCTGCGTCGATAGTTGTCATATCGCCAGCTAACGGCAAGGGTGTGTCATCAGCAACTCGCACGGAACCAATCGAGAGCACATGGCTAAGGATTGTTATTCCGACAGATTGCTCTAGAAAATTGCGTGCTACTGCGCCTAGTGCAACGCGGGCCGCAGTTTCGCGCGCACTTGCTCGTTCCAAAATCGCTCGTGCATCATCTAAGTCGTACTTTTGCATCCCAACTAAATCCGCGTGCCCTGGTCTAGGACGGGTAAGTGGAGCGTTGCGCGCTAGATCCTTAATCTCTTCATCCGGCACAGGATCTGCCGACATAATCTTTTCCCACTTGGGCCACTCTGAATTACCTACTTGAATAGCAATTGGTCCACCTTGTGTTAATCCAAGACGTACTCCACCAAGAATCGTTACTTTATCGGCCTCAAAGTTTTGACGTGCCCCACGACCAACGCCAAGGCGTCTACGTTGTAGATGAAAATCGATATCGGCTGTTGTGATCGAAACAGAAGCAGGGATTCCTTCGACAATGGCACTTAATGCCTGTCCGTGGGATTCACCAGCTGTTAACCAACGCATATGCCTATTCTTGCAGATTAGGTCGCTATCTCGTTGCCAAATATGTTGAAAGCCCTATGAAAATACTTGGGGCTAAGGGGATTTTCGATGGAATAGTGCGATTGATTCCGGTAAGTACCACTATGTGAACAACTGCCAATAGAAACACCAATCCGAGGTAGTAAAAGGCGTTGAAACTGTGAGTCACTAGAACCAGTGCCAGTAATTTTATGTCACCCATTCCAACTTTCAGAACCAACAATAGGACCAAAGTTATTCCGGAAATTCCTACTTGGCGTAAATCTCCAAATCCATAGAAGAATAGGTGCGACGCCGCAAAGAGGAATAGTATTTTGGTGTAGATGTTCGGGATCACAAAAGTGCTGCAATCTGCAACACAAATTGGCATTCCTAGAAGAAGTAGTACTAAATCCACAGTCGCAAATTACAACCAATATCTCTTAGCAAAAATTGCTTGTGGATTAAGAAAGCTCTTTTTCACCGACTAGACGAAGCATCTTGGCTATTGAGCCTCGATCTATAGGGCGTGCTGTAAATATCGAAGCTTGCGAAATGGCCTGATGAATCAACAGGTCTAAGCCGTCGATTCCATAGCCTCCAACCTTTCTCCATTGCGCGAGCAATTGTGTAGGCCAAGGATTATAAAGAACTTCAAAGTAGGTGGCCCTGGCTGATTGAACTTGATCAACGAAAACTGCTGCCGTGTTTCGTGGTGTTGTATTTACCACTAAGTCAAAGTCCTCGAAATCTAAAGTTGACTCCCAGGACGTAAACTGCACTTCTGAGTTCGGGCAAGATTTTCTGATCGCAAGCTCACGATCAGAGCTTCGATTTACGACGGTAATTTTCTCACTTACTCCATCACATGCGGCAATTACTGCGCGCGCCGTTGCACCAGCCCCAATGATCAAAACATTTCCCTTTGCATCGCGAGTATTGAAATTGAGTGCATGAGTGAAACCCTCAACATCAGTACTAGTTAATTGCCATACTCCTTCAACCTTATGCAAAGTGTTTCCACTTTGTATTTGGCGCGAAATATCTGACACTGAACCAGCTATCGTCAATGCTTCCTCCTTCAACGGCATAGTTAAGGACAAGCAATTCAATGAAGAGCCTTCATCAACTAGGAAATGCTTCAAATCTCCCGATCCGACCTCATAGGCTTTATAACTCGCATCAATACCGAGAAAGTCATACATCGTGTTATGCAGAAGAGGACTCAAGGAATGAGAGATCGGTGAACCTAAGACGCCGGCTGAAATCATCCGAAAACACCTGCCTTCCGATTCTTCACATATACAGCTTTCCAATTGTTGAACTCTTCAAGCGACTTTGTAAAACGTGTATCCCCTGGGGCTACTGTAATGAAGTACAACCAGTCGCCGACGGCAGGTTTTAATGCCGCCGAAATTGCATCTGCCCCTGGACTACAAATAGGACCAGGTGGTAATCCGTACTTCTTGTAGGTGTTGTAGGGCGAATTGATCAATGTTGATTGGGAACTCAAGAAGATTTCCCCACGCAGCTTCTTAACGAAGTGGACGGTTGAATCCATCTGTAAAGGCATACCTACTTTCAATCGATTGTAAATAACGCTTGAGACCTTGGCGAAATCCTTCTGTTCTCCCTCGGCTTGAATTATCGAGGCTATGGTTAACAACTGTGACGGCTTGAACTTTTGTGTGCCAAGGAGCAACTCTTTCGCTGCGGGCTCTTGTGTAAATCGATCAACCATTTCTTGGACTGCTTCACTAGCCGTGGTGCCTTTTACAAAACTGTATTGAGCTGGGAACAATAGTCCTTCGCTATTTCTGAAACCGTCAGGTAATTTCGCGGTAGCAAGTGCACGCCCGACTTCGTTTGCCGAAAATCCGTACTTCACCAGAGACTTGGCGATTTCACTTTTCCAGCTGCCCTCATAAACTTTGATGAGGTTCGGTATACGTTCTGGATCGAGCAACTGATCGAGTGCCTGTTGGGCAGAAATTGTCTTTGTTAATCGATGATTTCCAGGAGCGATCTTTTCAGAACGCTTATCCCCCACAGCAACTCTGAAAAAAGCCTCTGACGACTTGATTACTTCACTGTCGAATAGCAACACCGCGATAGCAGAACCAGAGGAGCCAGCTGGAATGTCAATAATCACCTCTGATGCTGCCGACAAAGAGGTATTAATCGGGTAATCAGGAGCAGGGCTAGGACCAATCCGCATAACAAAGATTGCACCGATTGCGATAACGAGAATCGCAACGACTCGGAATGGTTTTTTCATTTACGTTTCTCTATATCAATGGCGAAATCCAATATTGCGACCGCAGCGGCCATATCGATGGCGTCCTTTGATTCCTTTGCGTTGCGACCGGCATCTCTAAGATTGCGCGCAGCGCTAATTGTGCTCATGCGCTCATCAATCATCTCTACTGGAACTTGAGTGATGGAGCGCAAAAGCGAGACGAAAGTATTTGCCTTTTCTGCCGCCGCACCGTCAACGCCACTTAACAAGGCAGGCCTGCCTACATAGATCGTGACTGGCTCAATTTCAGCAAATATCTGCGAGATCTGACTACCTAAACTCTTATCTGTTGCTTTTAATGTAGTCAGTGGAGAGGAGAGAATCGAGTCTGGGTCACTGACGGCCACACCGATACGCACATCACCATAATCAAATGCGATACGACGTCCGCGCTCCATCATCTATCCAATGAGTGCGTTTGAGATCGCGGTCAGAGCTTCTAAGGATTTCGATGCATCGGTACCGCCACCTTGTGCGAAATCATCTTTACCGCCACCACCACCACCGAGAACTGTTGAACCAATCTTGACTAACGCACCCGCCTTGACTCCACCTGCACGTGCTTGTTCACTTGTCGCGACTACCAATACCGGCTTGCCATCATTAGAACTAATAAGTGCAACAACAGATTTAGATTCTCGCTCTCGCAGATCCAGCGCGATCTTACGTAGATCATCTCCTGAGACCCCATCTGCCATCACAGAAGAAATGTAAGAGATCCCATTTATTACCTTGGCTGTCTTGGCAAGATCTCCCACCTGAGAAAGAGCTTGAGCAGAACGAACAGTTGCTAGCTCCTTCTCAATATCCTTCATCTTGTTGAGCAAATCCGAAATTCTTTCTGGTAATTCTTCTGTGCGAGCACCCTTAATTAAATCTGTTAAAGAGTTAAGCAAGATGTGTTCGCGAGCTAAGAACTTGTATGCATCCACGCCGACAAGTGCTTCGACGCGACGCACGCCAGCACCGATTGAAGATTCACTTAACAACTTGATAACGCCTAGTTGTCCAGAACGTGCTACGTGTGTACCACCGCAGAGTTCGCGTGCCCACTCTCCTACGCTTACAACTCGGACAACATCACCATACTTTTCACCAAATAAAGCCATGGCGCCAAGTTCTTTAGCTTTTGCTTGGCTCATACTTTCGGCGGTTACTTCAAGATTGTCTAACAACAAGGTATTTACTCGAGATTCAACATCATCAAGAACACTTACCGGAACCGAGCCAGTAGCCGGAAAATCAAATCGGAATCGGCCCGGTGAATTTTCAGAACCCGCTTGCGTTGCTGTCTCACCCAAAATTTCGCGGAATGCCTTATGCACCATATGAGTTGCTGTGTGGGCTCGAGAAATTGCATGACGACGTTCGATATCAATCTCAGCAAGTGCTTGACTGCCAACTTCGATCGAACCGCTGATTACTCGCCCGCGGTGAACCGATAAACCCGGCACGGGTGATTGGACATCTTCAATTTCAACTACTGCGCCGTTGCTCAAAGTGATGCGGCCGCCATCGGCCAACTGACCGCCACCTTCGGCATAGAACGGTGTTCGGTTTAAAACAATGTCAACATCTTCACCTTCTGATGCACTTGCTACGCCAACGCCATCAACGACTATGCCCGTCAGCTTAGATTCAGAACTTAGGTGTGCATATCCAAGAAACTCACTCTTTCCACTCTTGTCGGCAATAGCTTTATAGACAGAAACATCCGTGTGACCTGATTTCTTTGCCTTGGCATCTGCCTTTGCTCGATCCTTTTGCTCATTCATTAATCGTCGGAAGCCATCTTCATCTACTTCAAGACCTTCTTCGCGTGCCATCTCAAGCGTTAAATCAAATGGAAAACCATACGTATCGTGCAGCTTGAAGACATCATCACCCGGTAGCACTGTCGCTTTACTCTTTTTCAAAGCAACTGAGGCTAGATCGAAAATCTGAGTGCCGCTCTTCAGTGTCTGCAAGAAGCTTTCTTCTTCAGAGACGCTGACAGATAAAATACGTTTCTTATCTGTGTTTAGCTCCGGGTACTGCGATCCCATTGCTCCAATAGCCGCCACAGTTAACTCAGACATGATCGGGTCCATTGAGCCCAGAAGACGCATATTGCGAATAGTTCGACGCATCATGCGGCGCAAAACGTAGCCACGACCTTCATTTCCGGGTGTAACTCCGTCGCCGATGAGCATTGCTGATGTGCGTGCGTGATCTGCAATTACACGCAAAGCAATATCGGATTTTTCAGAGGATCCGTACTTCACGCCCGTCAATTCAGAAGCACGATTGAGAATTTTGATAGTTGTATCAATCTCGTAAATATTTTCAACACCTTGAAGTAAAGCAGCTGTACGTTCTAGGCCAAGGCCGGTATCAATGCTCTTTGCTGGTAGCTCCCCAAGAATTGGATAACCATCTTTTCCGCCACCTGCGCCGCGTTCATTCTGCATGAAAACAAGGTTCCAAATTTCAAGATATCTGTTTTCATCTGCAATCGGTCCACCTTCTGCGCCATACGCAGGGCCTCGATCATAATAAATCTCAGAACATGGGCCACATGGTCCAGGTACTCCCATAGACCAGAAGTTATCCGCCATGTCACGGCGTTGAATACGCTCCTTAGGAACACCAATTTGCTTATGCCAAATATCTGCTGCTTCATCATCATCTAGGTAGACCGTTACCCACAACTTTTCTTCTGGAAAACCATAACCACCATCTGCAATGGGACGAGTGAGAAGTTCCCAAGCAAGTGCGATAGCACCTTCCTTGAAATAATCACCAAAGGAAAAGTTGCCACACATCTGAAAGAAAGAGGCGTGACGAGTTGTTTTACCAACTTCATCTATGTCTAAGGTACGAACACACTTTTGAACAGACGTTGCACGCTTATACGGCGGCGTAACCTCGCCCAGAAAGAATGGCTTAAATGGCACCATTCCGGCATTTACTAATAAAAGATTCGGATCATCAGCAATCAAGGATGCTGAAGGAACAACCGTGTGAGTTAAACCCTGACGATTATCAGACTCAAAGAAGCGCAGCCAGCGCGAACGGATCTCGGCGGATTCCACTAGCTGGGATCACTCCGCCTTCTTCTTCTTTGAACGGCCCTTACTCATTTGAGCCGCAGACAAAAGAGCCCCGGCGACTTTAACGGCTGAACCATTCTTATCCATAAAACCCGTTGCTGCTTGATTAACCTTTTCTGACATTTCTTCAATGTTCTTAGTTACACGATTGATGCTGTGAAGAGGACCATTCACGAGTGTTACCGTTGTATTTATCTCATCGATAAGTGGAGCAGTCTCATCTGTTAGAACCTTGAGCGATTTGCTAGCCTCGTCAACTAAGCGACCAACTCGGATCACTACATATGCGATAGCTAGTGCGATCACAGCAAGTGATGATGCTGCAATTATTGTTGCAATTCCGCCTGGACCCATACCGTTAGCCTACCTGACCCTTACTTATCTTCGCTGGTTTTTGCTTGTGGAACCCAGTCGATTCCGCTCTCTTTGCGTTGAGCCGGAGTAATTGGAGTAGGAGCACCAGTTAATGGATCTCCACCGCTAGCAGTCTTTGGGAAAGCAATAACTTCGCGAATCGAGTCAGAGCCAGTCAGCAATGCGCATACGCGATCTAGACCAAGTGCAATTCCACCATGTGGAGGCGGGCCATAGTTAAATGCCTCTAATAGGAAACCAAACTTGCTGTTGGCTTCTTCATCACTCAAACCAATTACAGAGAAAACATCCTTTTGGATAGCGCGATCATGAATACGAATCGATCCACCACCGAGCTCCGTACCATTCAAAACAATGTCATATGCATATGCAAGTGCTGAAGCGGGGTCAGACTTAAATGTTGCAGCAAACTCTGGCTTTGGACCAGTAAATGGATGGTGAACCGCTGTCCATCCACCATTGTCTGTTGGTTCAAACATCGGCGCATCTACTACCCACAAAAATTCCCACTTACCATCTGGGATTAATCCACATCGTTTTCCAATTTCTAATCGAACAGCGCCCAAGAGATTGAGTGATGCCGTGCGCTCACCTGCTGCAAAGAAAATTGCGTCTCCAGAATTGGCTCTGGTTGCTTTCACAACTCCAGCTGTTTCTTTCTCAGAGAGGTTCTTTGATACTGGTCCACCGAGCGTGCCATCCTCATTGACCAAAATGTATGCAAGACCTTTAGCACCACGTGCTTTTGCCCAGTCCTGCCACGCATCTAATTCACGACGAGCAGATGATGCTCCGCCTGGCATAACGACAGCACCGACATAGGGTGCTTGGAAAACTCTAAATTCAGTGTCTGCAAAAAAAGTAGTGAGGTCAACAAGCTGATTATCAAAACGAAGATCTGGTTTATCAGAACCGTAATGTGTCATCGCATCGGCATAAGTCATGCGCTTTAATGGAAGTGGTATCTCGTAGTTAACGGTCTCTCTCCATATACGAGCAACGATCTTTTCAGCCACGGCCAAGATGTCCTCTTGATCGATAAATGACATTTCAATGTCTAGCTGAGTGAACTCAGGCTGGCGATCTGCGCGGAAGTCTTCATCGCGGAAGCAACGAGCAATTTGATAATACTTTTCCATACCTGCAACCATAAGAAGTTGCTTAAATAGTTGTGGTGATTGTGGAAGTGCATACCAACTACCTGGCTGCAAACGAACTGGAACCAAGAAGTCACGAGCACCTTCTGGTGTTGATCTGGTCAAATAAGGTGTTTCAATCTCAAGGAATGTTTCTTCCTCCATCACACGACGAATCGTTGATGTGACCTTTGAACGTAAACGCAGATTATGTGCAGGCTTTTCACGGCGTAGGTCGAGGTAGCGATAACGCAAACGAACTTCCTCATTGATATCTGTGTCATCTCCACTATCAACTGGAAAGGGCAATGGCGCAGATTCTGAAAGGACAACAACGGTGTCCCCCATGATTTCAATTTCACCAGTTGCAATATTAGTATTCTGATTTCCATCGGGCCGAGCAACAACTTCACCTGTAATAAGCAAACACCACTCAGCTCGTAACGATCCTGCGACCTTTTCATCACGGATAACTACCTGCACGGAACCAGATGCGTCACGTAGATCAATAAATGCTACGCCACCATGATCGCGTCGACGTGACACCCATCCTGCAAGGGTGACTGTCTGACCCGCATGGGATTTGCGAAGTGATCCTGCTTCATGTGTACGTAACATTAACTAGTCCAATTTTTCCTATTTAGAGAGATTCGAGCAATGAGTCAATCTTAACTGACAATGTGTGGCCAGATTTCATCTCTTTCAACTCAACGGTTCCGCTTGAAATCTCCGATTCTCCAAGAACAACGACATGTGTTGCACCACTCTTGTCAGCACCCTTCATAGCACCCTTGAGAGCGCGATCTCCAAATGCAATTTCAACTATCTTTCCATGAGCGCGCAAGTGAGAGGCGATAGTAAGAGCTTTAACTTTTGCCGCCTCCCCCAAGGGAATGATGAATAGGTCTGAAACAAAAGCGTCGCTGCCAATAACACCTTCAGCCTCAGCAGCCAATAGCGCACGATCAACGCCTAATCCGAACCCGATACCAGAAAGCGATTGACCACCCAGTTGTTCCATCAAGCCGTCATAGCGTCCGCCACCGCCAATGCCTGATTGGGCACCTAATAATTCATGGACAAATTCAAATGTTGTGCCGGTGTAATAATCCAATCCACGGACCATTCGAGGATTAATCTCATATGCAATACCTAGGGCATTAAGATAATTTTGAACCTGTTCGAACTGCTGACGAGAATCATCATTGAGGTAGTTGATCAACAATGGCGCGTCGGCCATGGCTTTGCGCATTTCCTCACGCTTATCATCAAAAAGACGCAAAGGATTAATAAGTGCTCGAGCAGCAGTTGCCTCATCCAAAGTTAATGTTGAAATGAACTTCACTAAATCAATTCGATGGGCAGCTCGCGATGCAGCATCCCCCAACGATGTGATTTCTAAACGATATTGCTTCAGCCCTATTGCTTTAAACCCCGCATCGGCAATCGCAATAACCTCTGCATCAATTGCAGGATCATCCAAACCAATAGCTTCAATACCAACCTGATAGAACTGGCGATAACGTCCAGCTTGTGGACGTTCTGCTCGGAAGAATTGACCTGAGTACCAAACTTTTACTGGCAGTTGCCCACGATCTAATCCATGTTCGATGACCGCGCGCATAACACCAGCAGTTCCTTCAGGACGCAAGGTAATTGAACGTCCTCCACGATCTTCAAATGTATACATCTCTTTTGATACGACATCTGTCGATTCACCAACACCACGAGTAAACAATTCTGTATCTTCAAAAACTGGAAGTTCAATTAACTGATATCCAGCAAGCTTTGCCG
>CANLAC010000041.1 GCA_947488645.1 Actinomycetota bacterium
GAATTATTTGAAGAAGGTCGCATCATTGCCAAGAAGCGCAAAGCTGGACGACCAACTTTGAAAGAGATCGCTGCACGCAATGCAGAAGGCGAACTCATCGAACTCAATGTTAAGAGCAAAGAGCGCGAGGAAAGTGCTGCCTAACTAGCAAACATATTTAGGTTTGTTAATGAAGGCCATAGTGCAAAGAGGATGGAGATCGGCAGGATAAGGAATACAACTGGAATCATCATTGATATTTCAGCCTTACCAGCCGCTCCCATAACTCGATTTCGTTGATTACCTCGGGCTTCTACAGCATGGCGAGAGAGAACTTCAACTAGCGGTGCACCTCGCAATGTTGCAGTGACCAAGGCATCAACAAAGCGACGGATCATCACAGATTTAACACGACGGCCCATCGCATCTAGCGCTTCATTTAAAGGCTTCCCAGATCTCACACCTGCAACAACTATTTGGAACTCTTTAGCTAATTCTCCATCTGCAGAGTTAGCGATTCGCAGCATTGCACTCATAGGAGTTTCACCAGCTGCAATCGCCAAAGTCAGCATCTCAATGACTGCTGGAAATTCAGATTCGATTAATTCACGTCGCTTCTTAATCTCTTGTGTTAGCTCCCGGTCTAATAGAACATAGGTTAAAAAACCCAATAATGCCGCGCTAAATACCGCCAATAGAGGATTGTGCATGAGAACTAGAACAACAGTAAATGAAAGCGCTGAGGCAGCTGCGCAATAGCCGTACTGCTTAATTCTAAAATCAACATATTCACTTTCAGAACTTCGCCCTAACTCTTCTAATCGTGATCTCAATTGTGTATGGTCGCCACTCTTTTTTGCACTCTTTTTGACAATACGTTGTGTCTCTTCAAGCGCATCAACTTCATCACCTATAACAATGAGGAACCCAGCTGGGATAACAAATAGAGCGGTGACTAAAAGAATTGCATTCATCGTGTGACTCCGACAAAAACACGGGGAGTTTGTGGCAAGCGACCCAATCGGTTCATCCAAATGTAGGCAATACCTGTCATCACAAGACCTGCGATCAAAATCATTGCACCGGTGGTTGTGGAATATGCAGCAGCGGTACTTGGCTGGGTTGAAAGCAATAAAAGTAAAATCCATGGCGCAGCAGCTGAAAGGTGTGCTGAGTTTTTAATCCACCCATGTTTGACTTCAATTTCCCGACGTAATGCCAAATCTTGGCGCAGAAAATCACCTAATGATCTGAGTATTTGAAGTAACTCACTGCCACCTAGCGCTTTAGAAATGATGAGTGCTTCAAAGATTTGATCGCTTCCGTGATGGGCAAACAAGGCTTTCAGCTCTTCAATTGCTTGGGTTAAATCGCCGCTTCCATACAAAGTTGCTTTAAATTGTGTAAATGCAGGACGCAACACCTCTGGTCCACGAGTTGAAAGCCCAGCTAATGACTCAGTGAGTGAGAGACCAGATTGAATTCCAGACATTAAATGATCAATTACCTCGGGCCAGGCAGCAATCAGTGCAGCCTCGTTGAGATTGTTCTTAGCTCGCACAGTGACAAAAGCAATTCCGGCTGCCAAAGTTCCAAAAGCAAGTGCAATCACAATCGAATGTGTCATTAATAAGACTGCAGCGGTCGAGACAGATGCTGAAATCCCAATGCGCATGGAAAGTTTCATTGATGCCACCATTGTGAAAGTGGTGCTCCGATTGCGGTAAATCGATCTGGATTGGGCAGGAAACCAACACCGCGTTGGTACTGGTTGCCATCCCACTTCCAGAGCATTTCAATTTCAGCACGATCATTTTCATATCGACCAGTTACTGAGGCAACTTCACTAATCCGTCGGGTTCCATTGGCATCTAAGGTCGTATGAACAATCACATCGATCGCAGATGCGACAGTAGGTGCAATAAATTTATGGGAAATGTTTTCACCTGCCAGGAGTGGCAAAGTTTGTAGTTTAACGACTGCATCTCGTGGGGAGTTAGCGTGCAGAGTCCCCATTCCAGGCAATCCGGAATTCAAGGCAATGAGTAGATCAAGTGCTTCTGCCTCACGAACTTCACCAACAATGATTCGCGATGGACGCATTCGCAGTGACTCCTTGATGAGCCGACGCAAAGGAATTTCACCTTCGCCTTGTAGGTTTGCACTTCGTGTTTGCATCTGCACAACATCTGGCAGCTGGGGGCTGAGTTCAAATACCTCTTCAATTGTCACAACTCTCTCACCGCGTGGAATTGCGCCAGCTAGTGCATTTAAAACAGTTGTCTTTCCTGCCTGGGTTCCACCGCTAACTAAAATATTTAAGCCGGCTTGCACGCAATAAATAAGCGCAGTGCCTATCTCGGCGGTCATAACACCGAGATCTACCAAATCATTAACACTTGAATTGCGCATCAGGTGCTTGCGAATATTAACCGCCCAATGATGAGCAGTGATTTCAGGGATAACAACGTGCAAACGACTGCCATCTGGTAATCGAGCATCCACAAAGGGGTGAGAAAGATCTAGGCGTCTTCCGCTCCACATCAACGCCCGTTCGACGATATTTCGGACGTCATCTTGTGACAAAAGAAGGTTAGTTAGTTCGCTGCGGCCATTTCGTGCAATGAAGATTCGTTCCGGTGAGTTAATCCAGATTTCTTCAATCGTTGGATCACTCATAAAGGGTGCAATAGCACCGAAGGTAATGCCGAGATCTAGTTCCATGCGCGCAAACCTAGATTGGGCATGAAAAGTTACATTTAGCGGTGGTAAAGCGGTGGATAAAGCAGCAGCAATGTTGCCCTGAGTAATCCTTAATTCGTGTAGCTAGTTGGTATGAACGATCTTAAAAGCTTCAGCAATACGACCTTCTGGTAATCCACCTATTCCGGCGTTGCGTTGGCCCCACTCACGAACCATGTTTTCTAACTCTTTGTTGTGAGCAGTTTGTGAAGCATGCGCGTGGAGCGCTGCCATCTTCAAATCAAAGGTGTCGGTGATATCTACCCAGTGATCAGGTTGAGCAAATCCAGAAACCCAGATTTCTTTAACACGCCATGGTTGTAAGCCTTCTTTTTCAAGCAAGTCAGTAAATGCGAAAGGATTACGAGAATCAGGATAAACAGCCTGAATTGTTGCCTCTCCCGCAGCTAGGTGATCTGGGTGGCTTGCACCAATTCGATCCCAATTACGTTCTGGGCTTTGGCACACAATGCGATCTGGTTTAGAAATTCGAATTTGGCGGACAATATCTTTACGTAATTCAATTGTTGCTACCAAGTGGCCATCAACATAATTTAAGAATGTAATGTCGGTGACGCCGATTGCAGCACCAGCTGCGCGTTGTTCGCGTTGGCGAATTGCAGGCATCTCTTCTTTTGTGAAACCAGACTCTTCGCCACCTTGATCGCCGTTGGTGCAAAATACATAGGCAACTTCAATTCCCTTTTTCACCCATTGGGCGATTGTTCCGGAGGCCCCAAAATCTGAATCATCGGGGTGGGCATTGATGACCAAGACGCGCTTGATCTCGTTATCTGCAATCGGTTCCATGCATGAAGCCTAATAGACTCACCCTCATGACTGAAATCGATCCATTACTTGAGGGACTCAATCCTCAGCAATCGGAGGCGGTTACTCATGCAGGCGGCCCGCTATTAGTTGTTGCTGGTGCTGGGTCAGGAAAAACTAGAGTCTTAACTCGTCGTATTGCTTACTTAATGTCTAGGCGCAATGTTGCCCCATATCAAATCTTGGCAATTACCTTCACTAATAAAGCAGCTGGTGAAATGAAGGAGCGAGTTGCAGATCTAGTTGGTCCAATTGCCAAGTCAATGTGGGTCTCAACATTTCACTCTGCCTGCGTTCGTATCTTGCGCCAAGAAGCAACCCGCCTTGGATATAGCAACTCTTTTAGTATTTATGACTCTGCCGATTCGCAAAGACTCATCACTATTGTTGCCAAAGAGCTGAATTTGGATGCAAAGCGATATCCCGCTCGCCAATTTCAATCAATGATCTCTAACGCCAAAAATGAATTGCTGGGGCCCCAGGATTACTTAAATGCAGCTAGCAATCCCTTTGAGCAGATAGTTGCCGATGTTTATGCGGTGTATCAGCAGAGATTGATCCGCGCCAATGCAATGGATTTTGATGATTTGATTCTAAAAACTGTCGAGGTACTTCAACGCTATCCAGAAGCAAAGGCTCGCTTTAGATCACGCTTCCACCATGTTCTAGTTGATGAGTATCAGGACACAAACCATGCCCAATACATCTTGGTCAAGGAGCTAGTAGGAACTGAACTTGAAGGCCAAGCTCCAGCAGAGTTATGCGTGGTGGGCGATGCTGATCAATCTATTTATGGCTTCCGCGGGGCAACGATTCGTAATATTTTGCAGTTTGAACTGGATTACCCAAATGCCCGCACCGTGTTGCTTGAACAAAATTATCGCTCTACTCAAAATATTCTAAATGCGGCAAATGCGGTTATTACTAAGAATGAAAGCCGTAAAGAGAAGAACTTATGGTCTGATGCCGGTGCAGGTTCACCTCTTACAGGTTATGTTGCTGAAAGCGAACACGACGAAGCTAACTTCATTGCAGATGAAATTAGATCACTTCAACGTGAAGGGGTTTCAACTCCAGGGGATACCGCGATTTTCTATCGAACCAACGCCCAATCTCGTGTTTTTGAAGAAGTATTCATGCGCAATGCCTTGCCATACAAAGTCGTTGGAGGCCTGCGATTTTATGAACGTCGCGAAGTGAAAGACCTGCTGGCTTATTTACGGGTGCTGGCTAACTTAGAAGATGAGATCTCTCTTCGAAGAATCATCAATGTGCCAAAGCGAGGCATTGGTGACACATCTTTGGATTATGTTGATGAGTTTGCTCGAAACAATGACATATCTTTCTGGCAAGGCTTATTGCGGGTGAGTGAGAATGGATCTGTGCCTTCTCGGGCTGCTCAAGCAATTAATGAATTCACATCGATGGTCAGTGCCTTAGCTGTGTTAGTAGAAGCAAAAACAAAGCCCTCTGTAATAGTTGAAGCAGCACTTGAACAATCAGGATTATTGAAGGAGTTAGCAGATAGCACCGATCCTCAGGATGAAGTTCGCGTGGAGAACTTAAAGGAACTTGTTGCTGTTTCGATGGAGTATGAAGAGCGTCCATTTGAAGAACTTGGCGAAGATGAAGAAATTTCACTTGCCGGGTTTCTAGAAAAAGTCTCACTAGTTGCAGATGCAGATGAAATTCCAGAAGGCGAAGATCACGGGGGAGTTGTCACGATGATGACACTTCACACCGCTAAGGGCCTTGAGTTCCCAACAGTTTTCCTTACCGGAATGGAAGATGGAATTTTTCCTCATTCCAGAACTCTTGGTGAAAAAGATGAGATTGAAGAAGAACGTCGACTTGCATATGTTGGTTTAACTCGCGCCCGTCAGCGTCTTTATATTTCACGTGCTGAATATCGCTCAACGTGGGGAGCTCCTAATTACAATCCACCATCACGTTTTCTTGATGAGATTCCAGAAGAAGTAATTGAATGGCGCAATCAAGGGAAATCATCATCACCATCACTTGTTACACGCACTCGTACTGCTACAACTGCGCCACCAAGAGCCACAGGTAAAAAGAGTGTCGCGATGGAGCTAGCAGTTGGTGAGCGTGTGTCACATGACACATTCGGATTAGGCACTGTTGTGGCTGTTGCTGGGGCTGGCGACAAAGCCGAAGCCACAATTAACTTCGGCCAATACGGTGAGAAGCGATTACTGCTGCGTTATGCACCTGTTGAGAAACTATAGGATTACCCCGTATATAGCCGGCCAATAGATTGTGAGCCCCAGTGGATCTCTTTGAATACCAAGCCCGAGATATCTTTGAAAAACATGGCGTACCTGTTTTAGCTGCAGCAACTGCAACAACAGCAGATGAAGCAGAAAAAGCTGCAACAACAATTGGCGGCAAGGTTGTAGTCAAAGCTCAGGTCAAAGTTGGTGGACGAGGAAAAGCAGGTGGCGTAAAGCTTGCTGAAAACCCACAAGATGCTCGTGAAAAAGCTGGCGCAATCCTTGGAATGGATATCAAGGGTCACACTGTTCGCACAGTAATGATTGCAGCAGCAGCTCCTATTGAAGCCGAGTACTACCTTTCAATTTTGTTAGACCGCTCAAACCGAACATTTCTCGTAATGGCATCTGTTTCAGGTGGAATGGATATCGAAGAGGTTGCACATACTGCACCTGAAAAGCTTGCAAAGATTCCTGTCTCTGCAGTTGATGGAATTTCACTTGCTAAGGCAAAAGAGATTGTTGCAGCAGCAGCATTTCCTGCAGATGTTGCAGATCAAGTTGCACAGGTATTGCTTAAGTTATGGGATGTTTTCCAAGGTGAAGATGCAACCCTTGTGGAAGTAAATCCCTTGGTGAAAACAAATGATGGAAAAATTATTGCCCTAGATGGCAAGGTAACTCTTGATGAGAACGCTGATTTCCGTCAGCCTGATCACCAATCACTGGTTGACCAAGATGCAGAAAATCCTTTAGAGGCTGCAGCCAAAGAAAAGGGTCTTAACTACGTCAAGCTTGATGGCCAGGTTGGAATCATCGGAAACGGTGCAGGACTTGTTATGAGCACACTCGATGTTGTCGCATATGCCGGCGAAAAGCATGGCGGAGTCCGTCCAGCTAACTTCTTAGATATTGGTGGCGGAGCATCTGCACAGATCATGGCCGATGGTCTTTCAATTATCTTGGGAGATGCTGATGTAAAGAGCGTTTTTGTTAACGTTTTCGGCGGCATTACATCCTGTGATGCAGTAGCAAGTGGAATTGTTCAGGCCCTTGAATTACTTGGTTCTAAGGCAACAAAGCCAATTGTTGTTCGACTAGATGGAAACAATGTTGTTGAAGGTAGAGCTATTTTGGCTAAAGCTGCGCATCCATTAGTTGAGCAGGCAGACACGATGGATGGAGCAGCAAATCGCGCTGCAGAATTGGCGGCGAAGTAATGTCTATTTTTATTAACGATGCTAGCAAGGTCATTGTTCAGGGAATGACTGGTTCTGAAGGAACCAAGCACACCCGTCGTATGTTGGCTTCTGGCACAAAGATTGTTGGTGGAGTAACACCTGGTAAGGGTGGACAGGTTGTCGATATCGACGGCCATCAACTTCCTGTTTTCAACACTGTTGCTGAAGCAATGTCTGCAACTGGTGCAAATGTTTCAGTTGTCTTTGTGCCACCTAAGTTTGCAAAGGCAGCCGTTATCGATGCAATTGACGCAACCATGCCATTGGTGGTTGTGATCACTGAAGGTATTCCGGTTCATGACTCAGCAAGCTTCTATGCGTATTCGCAGACAAAGGGAACAACACAAATTATTGGACCTAACTGCCCAGGATTAATTAGCCCAGGAAAATCAAATGTTGGAATCATTCCTGCAGATATCACTAAAGCAGGACCTATTGGACTAGTTTCAAAGTCAGGAACTCTTACATACCAAATGATGTATGAGCTACGAGATATTGGATTTAGTACAGCAGTAGGTATCGGTGGAGATCCTGTTATTGGAACAACTCACATTGATTGCTTGCGCGCATTCCAAGATGATCCAGAAACAACATCGATTGTTATGATCGGTGAAATTGGTGGAGATGCCGAAGAGCGTGCTGCAGCATTTATTGCGCAATATGTAACAAAGCCAGTTGTTGGTTACGTTGCAGGCTTTACTGCACCAGAAGGAAAGACAATGGGGCACGCAGGTGCAATCGTTTCTGGTTCTTCAGGAACAGCTCAAGGCAAGAAAGATGCATTGGAAGCTGCTGGCGTAAAGGTTGGCCAAACACCTAGCGAAACCGCGCGTTTGTTACGCGCAATACTGGGTCGATAACAATGATGACGCGGGTACTTGGAGCTGCATTGCCTCAAGTCCTGCGTAGCGTTGCGTGGCTTTTACTTCCAACATCTTTTATCGCACTCCTTGCCTGGGCTACAGCCGGCAGTGCAACAGGAAATACCGGAGATCCTTTGCGTGCAGCGCTCTGGATTTGGATCGGTGCGCACCAGATTCCTTTTTCATTAGCGCTTCCACCAACTGGTTTAGAAGGTTACCTTTCCTACCTTCCACTTGGGGCACTTATTTTTCCAGTACTTGCAATCCGCAATGGCATCTCACGCACAATCGAGCGCTTGGACAATGATTCATCGTTAGTCGGTTCTGCTCGCGCAGTCTTTGCAGCCGGCTATACGCTCTTCGCACTCCTTGCTTCACTATTTTCAAAGACTGATGCAATTAAGCCTGTTTGGTACTTTGCAATTCTCTACGTTTTGCCCTTTACGCTTTTGGTTGGCGCTACCGTTGGTCGCAAAGTTGCCCTCGGTCAAGGATTTCTTTTCGGATCACGCATCATCGCTCTGTTGTTAGGTGCCTCTTCAATAATCTTTGGTCTGTGTTTGCTGCTGAATATTTCAATGGTGAAAAACCTAACTACTGTTTTACAACCTGGCATCTTCGGCGGACTACTTCTATTGCTACTTAATATTTTGTATATTCCAAATGCAATCGTTGCCACCCTTGCCTATTTCTCAGGCGTTGGTTTTGCTGTCGGATCAGGGACTTTAGTCTCACCGCTTTCATTTCGCTTGAACAAGATTCCGGCGATGCCTTTGTTGGGAGCACTTCCTGAAGGAAAATCAGCAATTGCCTTAATCGGAATAGCCTTCATTATCTTTGCAGGTGCGCTCCTTGCCAGCTGGACAGTTGCTCTTAACCTCAAGGTCCTACAACAAAGCCTGATCGTTGCAATTGTTATTGCAGCATTTGTGGGGTATTCAGCAAGTGGGGCGTTAATTACAGATGCGATGTCTGCTGTTGGTGTTTCTCCATGGCAGTTCACGCTGGCGATAGCGGCAGAGTTAGGGGCAGGTGTGGCTTTGGCCCTCTATTTGCCTCGAATGATTAAACGCACATGAGAAAGCGAGTAGTAATACTTGCTTCTGGAACAGGCTCACTGACTCAAGCGATCATGGATGCAACAGAACTTGATATTCAAATTGTTGCAGTTGTATCAGATAGAGCAGATGCACAAGTTTTAGAGCGAGCAAAGAAAGCCAATATCAATACTTCAGTTATTGAGCTACAGGGCGATCGTGGGGCCTGGGATAAACAATTGTTTAACCAGGTAGATCAGTACCAACCAGATTTAGTCATTAGCGCTGGATTCATGCGAATTTTGTCTGCTGAATTTGTAAGTACATTTCCAACAATCAATAGCCATCCTGCACTTCTTCCAGATTTTCCTGGAGCTCATGCTGTCCGCGATGCTTTAGCTGCTGGTGTCACCGTGACAGGCACAACAGTCCA
>CANLAC010000042.1 GCA_947488645.1 Actinomycetota bacterium
ACCTCACTTTGGCGCTTACGCCTCTCCTGCGATAGATTTACCCTCCTCGCGGACGTAGCGCAGTTGGTAGCGCGGAACCTTGCCAAGGTTCAGGTCGCCGGTTCGAACCCGGTCGTCCGCTCTGATATTCGCCGTTTGGATTTAACTCTCTAGGGAATGAAATTTAACGGCGATATTTCTATGGTCGGGTGGCCGAGAGGCGAGGCAAGGGACTGCAAATCCCTCTACACGGGTTCAAATCCCGTCCCGACCTCCATTATTAGTGAAAGAGTTCGCTCTACACATAACGGAGGCACGATGTCTGCAGATGATTCAACAAGGCCGTGGGGTCGTTATGAAGTTCTGCAGGAAAGTGATCTTCATAAAGTTAAGTGCATCTACGTAAAGCCAGGAACTCGTCTTTCCTATCAACGTCATCAAAAGCGTCGTGAGCATTGGGTCATTGTTTCCGGTATTGCAACTGTTGTCATCGACGGTCAAACATTTACAAAACTTCCTGGTGAAACAGTTGCTGTTGAAGTGGGACAGCTTCATCGGATCGGTAATAGCGGGACCGATGAATTGATATTCATCGAAGTTCAAACCGGCACCTACTTTGGCGAAGATGATATTGAGCGTATTGAGGATGATTACGCCCGATAAATCACTGTTGTATAGTTCATCCACCTAAGGATCGTTGGCTCAGCGGTAGAGCACCACATTGACATTGTGGGGGTCACTGGTTCGATCCCAGTACGGTCCACTTAGTAGATATAACTCACATTTAACGTAAATAACCCCTACATCCTCAATGCCTACTCGCGAGTTAGGCTCGTCAATCTTTACAGTTAAGACATGAAGACAGATGTTAAGCACCCAACCATCATTCAAGGTGGCATGGGAATTGCTGTCTCTTCTTGGCAATTGGCACAACAGGTTGCAATTGCCGGCGAACTTGGAGTTATTTCAGGAACAGCTATTGATTCAGTCGTAGCTCGTCGACTACAAGATGGTGATGTCTCAGGTGATATTCGCCGCGCAATGTCGCATTTTCCCAACCAGAAAACCATCTCTGAAATCATGGACCGCTTCTACATTGAAGGTGGTCGCGCTGCAGACAAGCCGTATTTGGATGTTCCAAAGTTAAGCATCAAGGGGAATCTTTTCTCCAATAATTTATTAGCTGTTTCTAGTTTTGTTGAGGTGTGGCTCGCAAAAGAAGGCCATAACGGTCTCATCGGAATGAACATTTTGGAAAAGATTCAACTAGCCATTCCTGCCCAGCTCTATGGCGCAATGCTTGCTGAAGTTGATTACATTTTGATCGGTGCTGGTATTCCAGCACAAATTCCACATCTGCTCAACGAAATTTCAGTTGGCAATAAAGTTGCTATGAAGGTCGAAGTTGCAGAAACAAAAGAGAAGCATTATTTGCATTTTGATCCAACGACCCTTGGAATTGAGAATTTTCCAATCAAACGTCCACAATTCTTAGCTATCGTTTCTTCACACGCCCTTGTCGCCTACCTCAATAAAGATGAAGAAACCAAGCCTGATGGCTTTGTAATTGAGTATCACGTTGCAGGAGGTCACAACGCTCCCCCACGAGCAAAAAATGCAATCGATGACAATGGTGAAGCGGTTTACAACGATCTGGACATTCCTAATCTTGAAAAGATCCTGGCATCAGGCTCCCCATTTTGGTTAGCTGGTGGCTTTGCGACGCCGGCAAAGGTCGTCGAAGCATTGAACCATGGGGCAAAGGGCGTCCAAGTTGGTTCAGTCTTTGCTTTATCTAATGAATCTGGATTTACCGATGAAAATAGATCCAATGTTCTCAACTCTCTTGCCGACCCAAACATGCGTGTTCTTACCGATGCAAGTGCTTCACCAACTGGGTTCCCATTTAAAGTTATCCAGAATAATCAAACTCTTTCTAATGACAATCTCTACAAAGAGCGCACACGCATTTGCGATCTAGGATATTTGCGCACCATGTATCAACGCGAAAAGGGAGGAATCGGATATCGATGCCCTGCCGAACCACTTGATAATTACGAATTCAAGAATGGCCAAGTAGATCAAGCGCAAGGATCAAAGTGTCTCTGTAATGCTCTGATGGCAGATATTGGACTAGGCCAGCTGCGACCTGATGGCCGAACTGAGATTTCTCTGTTGACATTTGGATCAGACCTTGAAGGACCCCGGGCAATGCGGGATAAGTACCCGAATGGTTGGAACGCACTACAGGCAATTAACTTCTTAAAGGAACAAATTTCCTAGTTTCTCAATCTATGCTTTAGGTTGTTATGAATCAGCTACTTCTTAATGTCCCGGCGTTTGCCTTTGCCACACTTTTGTTAGTGATGGTGCCGGGTCAGGGTGTCGCCATGGTTTTAAGGCAGTCAATACTTGGCGGAAGTAAGGCAGCATTTCTTTCAGCTATTGGTAATTGTGTTGGAATTCTTACGTGGGCTGCTTCGAGCGCCGTCGGTCTATCTGCAATCTTTGCTCAATCACAAACCGCTTACTCAATCCTAAAGTGGGTTGGAGTCAGCTACTTGGTCTTTGTTTCACTCCAAACCTTGTTTGCACTGCGACATGAATTTGGTAAATTCGATCTGGAAACCAAAAGCGAAGTCAGCAACTGGGCATCTTTTCGATTAGGACTTATTACCAACCTGACAAATGTTAAAGCTGCTGTCTACGCAGTTGCCTTCTTGCCCGCCTTTGTTCCAAGTAGCTTTTCACTGGCCTGGGGAATACTTATCTTCGGTGCTATCTGGGCGTTGGTTTCTATTCTTTGGAATATCTTCTTGATCTGGACCGTCAAAAAATCCTCTATCTATATTCAAAAGCCTGTCGTACGCCGCACCCTGACAGCGATATCAGCCCTAGGAATTATGGGTTTAGCAATCGGTCTAGCCCTATCGTCCGGCCGTTAGTCCTTCGATGAAGGTCAGGCTATTTTGAAAGATTAACTCTTGGTCATAATCCAAAGTTGCAACGTGATAACTATTGACCAACTCGATCCGTGTTTTATCCTTTGACCCAATCTCAGACAGAATGATTTCAGTATTTGCAACCGGCAAGGTGTGATCCTCAACTGAATGAAATAACTGAACCGGGACTGTGATTTTTCCAAGATTGCGACGGGTCACGCGCAACATTTTGAGCAACTGGTAAATCCCACGAGTTGGAAGGGCGTCATAGCCCCACTCAGTAATACCTGGACGTTTAATGTCATCGCCAACACTCGTGCGCAACTTCTGAAAGCGAGATAAGAAGAAGGCTAATTCAACGGGAACGCCTTTGACGAAAATCATTGGGTTCACAAGGATTAATCCCGCAATAGCTTCGTTATTCGACTCGGCCACATTGAGAACAGTGCCTCCACCCATTGAAAGTCCGACTAGAAAAATTGTGTCGCAGGTTTTTTGAAGTTCACTTAACTCAAATGCAATTTTGGCGGGCCACTCATCCCATTTAGTTTTATTAAGCTCTTCGACTTTTGTACCGTGACCGGGCAACAAAGGTACCCGCACGGTGTAGCCCTTGGAGTGCAAGAACTCTCCCCATGGACGCATTGACGGTGGTGAACCTGTGAATCCATGAACTAGAAGAACACCTATATGTGCGTTCTTGCCATTACCGAGTGCAGACCAATCCTGCATCCATCCCGCTGGTGCTCCTTCAATAGCCATACCAAAACTCTATTGCCTGACTCTTGTCAGTTCAATGACATACGATCGTCCTTATGCAAAACATTGGTGAGACTCGTCTCTCTGAAACCACTTTTGCAGTGATAGATCTTGAAACTTCTGGTGGCTCTCCTAAATCGGGAGCAGGTATTACTGAAATAGGTGTTGTTAAAGTTCGCGGTGGTGTTGTTCTGGGAACATTTCAAAGTTTCGTAGATCCAGGCCACTCTCTACCGCCCTTCATTACTCAGTTAACTGGCATCACTGATGAGATGTTGTTGTCTGCCCCGTTTATCGATGAGGTATTGCCAACTCTTTTTGCCTTTCTGGGTTCACCAGATGAGACAGTTTTAGTAGCTCATAACTCCCCCTTTGACATGAGTTTCCTCAAGGCCGCCGCACTAGCCCATGGTTTTCCATGGCCAAATTACTTGACAGTCGATACAGCACGCTTGGCTCGATCCGTATTGGATCGAGATGAGGTGGCAAATTGCAGACTCGGAACACTTGCTGAATTCTTCAACGCACAAACATCTCCTAACCACCGGGCTTTAGATGATGCACTTGCAACAGTGGATGTCTTGCATGGAATTATTGAAAGGCTTGCCGGTCATAAGGTGGGAACTTTTGAAGAGATGAGAAATTTCCCTTCGAAAAAAAGAAGAGTTAAGCGCCCAATTTCTGAGTAAGTGCAGCCCACTTGGCAACTAAGTTAGTTGCAGCCCCTGAATCAATTGCTTCTACTGCGCGCGCTATGCCGATCTTCATACGGGCATGCAGATTCAGATCAAACCGTGCTTCATACGCAGCAATAGCAGCTGCAGCATTGAGGACAACGGCATCTCGTGGTGCACCTTTTTCGCCAGCAAAGATTGCCGTTGTGATGCGAGCATTTTCTTGTGCGTCTCCCCCGACAAGGGCTGAAATTGGAGCTCGCTGAATATCAAAATCCAACGGATCTATAAGGGCACTCGAAATTTCTCCTCGACCAATCGTCAATACAGAGGTAGTTGTTGCAAGGGTAATTTCATCTAGACCATCATCGCCGCGGAAAACAAAACCGTCTACCCCGCGATCACCAAGTACTTGCGCCATAACCAGGTGCATACGTTCATTAGCAACACCGATCGCTGCTGCCTTCGGTTGTGCAGGGTTAGCTAACGGTCCCAAAATATTAAATACGGTTGGAGTTCCTAACTCCTTGCGAGCGGGTGCGGCAAAACGCATAGCCGGATGAAAAACCGGCGCAAAACAAAAGCCAATTCCAAGCTCTGCAAATGTTCTCTCAACACCCGCGCCATCTAGCCCAATGTTTATGCCGAGTGCTTCCAGCAGATCTGCTGCCCCTGATTTTGAAGAGGCTGCACGGTTGCCATGCTTTACAACCTTTACCCCAGCTGCTGCGGCAATGATTGCCGAGGTGGTTGAAATATTGATTGTGTGGGTGCCATCTCCTCCAGTACCAACTGTGTCGACCGCTCTTTCATTGATATTAATTGGCCCACAGTGCTGATACATCTGAGCAACTAATGCACCGACCTCTTCGGCTGTTTCACCTTTGGCTTTCAAGGCGAGTAAGAATTTCTTGATTACTTCGATGTCTGCGTTTGCAGTAAGGATCTCATTCATGCACCACTGAACATCGTGCGTTTCAAGATCTAAACCCGATTGCAAACGCGCAATGTGTGAATCCCACCGCGTTTGCATCATCACGATATTTAAGCAGAAACGAGCGTGGTGCCGCGGAGTAATTGCGCCGCTGTTTTAGCAAGGGTAAACGGGTCGATTGGATGGACAACTGAAGCTTCAGCCATTGACCAGGCTGCTAACCACGCATCTTCTTTTCGTCCGGTGATAACCAAAACAGGCGGACAATTGAAAACTTCATCCTTTAATTGGCGCGCCATTCCCATGCCACCTTCTTGTGCTGCTTCTCCATCAAGAATGAATAGGTCGGCGCGAGGCCCACCACCAATGCTTTTTGTATCAACGTAGGCACGCAAGGCAGAGCCCGTGGCGAATTCATGAATCTCATGTTCTGGTAGATCTGCGGCAACTCGTCGTCCCAGGGCAGAGGCTATTGAGGCACGAACCGATGAATCATCGGAGTACACAATGATCTGCTTCTTGGTCTCTGACATAGGTGAAAGTCTATTCTCGAAACACAGATATAGCCTCATATTTTTGAACCGGAGCCAGCACTTTTATAGTGATCCGTTTCACCTCAGATGCGCTCATTTACGACACCCTGCGAGGTCGCTGGCAAGACGCCGAGCCTAATTTCGGGAATAATCGCCTCTATGTCAAGCACAGTCGCACATCAGAAAATCACACGCCCCAACGCAGTAGCTGTGGGCACGATCGTGTGGCTTGCAAGTGAACTCATGTTCTTTGCTGCTTTGTTTGCAATGTATTTCACAATTCGCGCAGTTCAGGGTCCAGCGATCTGGGCTGAGTCAACTGAGCTCTTAAATATTCCCTTTGCAGCATTTAATACAACCATCCTTGTTCTCTCATCTGTTACATGCCAGTTCGGCGTCTTTGCTGCTGAACGTTTTCAAAATTATCGAACAGGAAATGTATTTCAATTCACCAAATGGGGAATGCGCGAATGGTTTGCCACGACATTTCTGATGGGTGCGTTTTTCGTCTCTGGTCAAATTTATGAGTACGCCATGTTGGTCTCTGAAGGCAAAACTCTCTCATCAGATGCATACAGCTCGGTCTTCTATGTTGCAACTGGCTTCCACGGATTACACGTAACCGGTGGACTCATTGCCTTTTTAATTGTGATGGTCCGTGTTTCAAAGGCAAGACGTTTTACCCATCAGCAAGCAACAACAGCCATTGTAGTTTCGTATTACTGGCACTTCGTAGACGTTGTGTGGATCGCACTCTTTTCCGCGATCTACCTCATTAAGTAGTAAGGGAATAAAGTGAAGCGCATATCTCGCTACCGCCGTCACAAGGCCGCAGCCCCACTCCTACTCTTCTTTGCGTTGCTAACAGTTGGTGCGACTTTCAGTGTTGCAAGTGCAACGACATCTGCAGAAACAACATCGGCAGATCGCTCAGTGCAAATTGAAGAAGGACGCCAGATATTCCTTAAGGGTTGTTCTTCTTGTCACGGATTAAATGCTGAAGGCGCACAGATAGCACCCTCCCTTATCGGCGTGGGCGCGGCCTCAGTTGATTTCCAAGTTGGAACTGGTCGTATGCCAATGGCTGACATGAGTACACAGGCAATGCGCAAGGACCCCATCTATAACGCAGAAGAAACAGCGGCATTAGCTGCCTACGTTGCGACCCTTGCACCTGGGCCGGCTATTCCTGGTGAGTCAGAACTCAATTTTGAACGTGATGGAAGCACTGCTGAAGGTGGAGAGTTGTTCCGCAACAACTGCGCGATGTGCCACAACTTTGCTGGCCAAGGTGGCGCACTTACACAAGGAAAATATGCACCAACCTTGATGGGTGTGGAACCAAAACATATTTATGAAGCAATGGTCACAGGTCCGCAATCTATGCCTGTTTTTAGCGACAAGACCATTACTCCAGAAGAGAAACTGTCGATCATTAAGTGGATCAAGTCAGCAGAGAAAGAGCCAAATCTTGGCGGTGCATCTCTGGGACGTGTAGGTCCAGTAACTGAAGGATTATTAGGTTGGGTATTAGGACTAGGAATGCTTATTGGTGTTGCTGTCTGGCTAGCGATGAAGGCGAGATAAGAACATGTCTAATGAAATCGAAGCCATAAAAGATCCAGGACTACCTGCCCACGTTCATCGCAAAGCAGACACTGATCCGAAAGCAGCCAAGCGAGCAGAACGCCAAGTTGCAACCATGTTCCTGGTGTCAGCTCTTGGAACAGTTTTACTTATTTTCTCATTCTTTTTCATTCCTGAAGATGTCTTTGTCTTTGTTCCGGTCTTGGGAAATCAGAATGCGCATCAACTTGGCCTAGGCCTGGGCATGGCGATCTCGCTTTTCTTTATTGGACTAGGCGCGATCCATTGGGCAAAGACTTTGATGCCAGATACCGAAGTTATTGCAGAGCGACATGAATTTCGTTCTCCAGATTCAGAGCGTAAAGATTTTGTAACTGCAGTAAAGGAAGGCGCTGCTGCTTCAGGCCTTGGTCGCCGATCACTTATTAAACGATCCCTAGGTGCTGCACTTGGTTTATCAGCGCTATCTCCACTGATCCTTCTTCGCGACTTAGGACCTTTACCAGGTAAGGAACTTGAAAAGACAACATGGAAATCTGGTACTTACCTGGTGACAGATCCTGGCAATCGTCGCATTAAGGCTTCAGATCTAGAAGTTGGCGCTGTTGCTCAGGTACTTCCTGAAATTGCTGATCCTGAGCATCGCAAACTCAGCGACATCGCCAAGGATGCAGTTTTGCTGATTCGCCTTCGCCCACAAGAGTTCAATTTAGAGGCAGACAGATTGGCGATGACCCACGATGGCATCATCGCTTTTTCTAAGATTTGTTCGCACATGGGATGTGCGGTGGCTCTCTATGAGCAGCAAACAAAGCATCTACTGTGTCCATGTCACCAATCAACTTTCGATGTGACTCGTGCCGCCAAAGTTATCTTCGGACCTTCCGCCAGGCCATTACCGCAACTAGATATTACAATTGACCAAGAGGGTTATCTCCTAGCCCGTCAACCATTCTCCGAACCAGTCGGACCTAGTTTCTGGGAGCGAAACTCACAATGACAGTTGAAGCGCGTTTAGGGAGCGTTGCCAATTATGTAGACGAGCGCACGGGTGCTGCTGCATGGATGAAGAAGAACCTGCAAAAGGTATTTCCTGATCACTGGTCATTCCTCTTAGGTGAAGTTGCTCTGTATTCATTTGTCATCTTGCTCTTATCTGGAACTTTTCTTACTTTTTGGTTTGACCCATCACAACGTGAAGTTATTTACGACGGTAGCTACGAACCTTTAGAGGGTTTGAAGATGTCTGCGGCTTATGCTTCAACTCTGCATATTTCATTTGAGGTTCGCGGTGGACTATTGATGCGCCAGATCCACCACTGGGCTGCACTGATCTTTATGTCGGCAATCGTTGCTCACATGATGCGCGTGTTCTTTACCGGAGCATTCCGTAAGCCACGAGAAGGAAACTGGATTATCGGTATTGGTCTACTAACTTTAGGAATCGTTGAAGGATTCCTCGGTTACTCACTTCCAGATGATCTCTTGTCGGGTACCGGAATTCGTATCGCAGAAGCAATCATTCAAGCCTTACCTGTCGTTGGCTCGTATCTTGCCTACTTTGCATTTGGCGGAGCTTTCCCGGGTGAAGCATTCATTCCACGTATTTACACAGTCCACGTATTGTTGCTGCCAGGTGCATTCTTAGCGTTAATTACGGTGCACTTAATGTTGGTCTGGTACCAGAAGCACACTCAGTTCCCAGGACCAGGGCGCACAGAAAAGAATGTTGTTGGATATCCGTTGATGCCTACCTACATGGCTAAAGCTGGCGGATTCTTCTTCATCGTATTTGGTGTGACAGCCTTCTTAGG
>CANLAC010000043.1 GCA_947488645.1 Actinomycetota bacterium
TCAGTCTTTAGGGCATGTGCAACATAATCTGGATCAGTTGAATCTAGAACGAAAAGTTTCTTTGAAAATGTTTGTGCAATTACTTCTGGTCCAAGCGAAGACCCGCCCATTCCACACAAAATAACTGAACTCTTATCGCGATGCTTTGCAGCCAAAGCATCAAATTGTGGAAGAAGCTCACGAGATGATTCAGGCAGGTCAATCCAATTCAAACGAACTGAGGCTTCAGCTTGCGCATCTGGTCCCCAAATAGTCGAATCTTTCTGTTTAAGGCGTTCGTGGAAAGCCTGGAGCGCTTTGTAGTGGGCCGAAGATCGGTCAATTTTTGAAAGGGAAGAACCTTTGATTGAAATCATTGTTGTTGGGCAGCCTTTACATTCTCTAGTAATTCATCCCAAGCTTGGGCAAACTTTTTCACACCATCGATCTCTAAATCGGTAGTTATTTGATCTAGAGAGATACCAAGTGCAGACAAACCCTTGAGAACATTGACCGCTTCTACATAGTTTCCAGAAATCGTATTTCCTCGTACGACACCATGATCAATCAGAGCATCTAGGGTTGATTGAGGCATGGTGTTAACAGTCTCTGGTGCAATCAATTCAACAACGTATAGCGTGTCAGGATAGGCAGGATCTTTCACGCCCGTTGAAGCCCATAGAGGTCGTTGCTTATTTGATCCCTTGGATGACAAGGCACTCCAACGGTCGGAGCCAAACTTTTCTTCAAACAGTTGATACGCCAAATGTGCATTTGCAATTGCAGCCTTACCCAAAAGCACTTCAGCTTCAGGTGTCGCATTCTTCTTAAGCAAGCCATCAACAGTTGAATCGATGCGACTTACAAAAAAGGAAGCAACAGAGTGGACCTGTGAAGGATTCTCACACTGCTCTAAACCCTTCATGAAGGCATCGATAACTTGTCCGTAACGTTTGACAGAAAAAATGAGCGTCACATTCACGCTGATACCAGCAGCGATGAGTGCTGTGATTGCGGGCAACCCTTCGATTGTTGCGGGGACTTTAATCATTACATTGGGACGATCAACAATTGCCCAGAGTTCTTTGCCAGCAGCGATTGTGCCGTCAGTATCTCTTGCAAGACGTGGATCAACTTCAATACTGACGCGGCCATCAAAACCTTTGCTACTTGAAAAAATTGGCGCGAATAGATCGCATGCTTGGCGCACATCATCAGTAGTAAGTTTCTTTACAACATCATCGACAGTTGCACCTTTCATGGCAGCAATATCTGCGCTGTATTCGGCTGCGCCGCTTATGGCGCTACTGAAAATACTGGGATTAGTCGTGACCCCAACAACACCACTGTTTGCAATTCTTGAGGGCAATGAGTGAGCATCTGTTCCAGTGATTTTTGCCCGTGATAGATCATCTAACCAAATAGATGTTCCAGCCTTTGCTACATCGTGAACGCTCATTTGATTGCTTTCTTAACCTGAGCAACAACGTTTTCAACCGAGAATCCAAACTCCTTAAACAACCGCTTGGCATCTGCTGATGCGCCGTAATGTTCTAGCGAGATTGCAACGCCGCTATCGCCAATTAACTCGCGCCAGCCTTGTGCGATGCCGACCTCAATACTGATTTTCACAACATTAGGGGATAGCACTGAAGTCTTATAAGCCTGATCCTGTTCGGCAAACCACTCAAGACATGGCGCACTTACAACTCGAACATTGATGCCTTCTGCAGCTAGAGCGGTTTGTGCATCAATTGCCAATGACACTTCAGAGCCTGTTGCAATCAAGATTGCTTGAGGGTTTGCAACATCTTTCAAGATGTAGGCACCCTTTGCTACACCAGTTGCTGGCGCACAGATTGTGCGATCAAATACCGGCAGATTTTGGCGAGAGAGCAGGATTCCTGCGGCTCGTCCGCGAGTGATGATCTGCTTCCAAGCCTCTGCTACTTCGTTGGCATCTCCCGGGCGAATGACATCTAGTCCAGGAATGGCGCGAAGGGCCGCAAAGTGCTCAATCGGTTGGTGAGTCGGTCCATCTTCGCCCACACCAATCGAATCATGTGTCCATACATAAGTAGAGGCGATGTTCATCAACGCTGCAAGTCGCACAGCAGGACGCATGTAATCGCTAAAGACAGCAAATGTTCCACCAAAAGATCTGGTTAAACCATGGAGTGCGATTCCATTAAGAATTGAACCCATTGCATGCTCGCGAATACCAAAGTGAATTATGCGTCCATATGGATCAGCACCCGAAATAGAAGATGATGTCGGCAGGAATGAACCTGACCCCTTAATGCTGGTGTTATTTGAACCAGCTAAGTCAGCAGACCCTCCCCAAAACTCTGGCAACTTTGCCGCGATTGCATTGATTACTTCACCAGAGGCAGCACGCGTTGCAACTTCTTTGTCAGGTGCAAATACTGGAATGTCAGCATCCCAACCGGCAGGCAAGCCTTTAACACGTAATCTTTCAAGAAGCGCGGCCTTTTCAGGATTAGCTGATTTCCATGTTGCAAACTTTGCATCCCATGTGGCACGAGCTGATGCGCCGCGATCCTTAACAAGTCGTGCATGTGCCAAAACATCTGCAGGCATTGCGAAATCTTCATCAGGATTTAAACCAAGTGCAATCTTGGTTGCTTTAATTTCATCTACGCCAAGTGCTGACCCATGAGAGCCAGCTGTTCCTTGTGCTTTGGGAGCAGGCCAAGCAATGACTGAATGCATGCGAATTAGTGTTGGCTTAGAAGTTTCCTTCTTTGCAGCAACCATGGCGGCATCAAGTGAGACTAGGTCAATATTTCCTGTGGCAAGTGCTGCAACTTCGATAACATGCCATCCGTAGGCGCGGTATCTGGCTGCAACATCTTCGGTGAAGGCGTTGTGAGTGTCACCTTCAATTGAAATTCTGTTGTCATCATAAATAATGTTTAAGTTGCCAAGCTCTTGAGTGCCAGCAAGGGAAGAAGCTTCAGCACTTACGCCTTCTTGCAAGTCACCATCAGAACAAATAACCCAAATAGAGTGATCAAAGAGTGAAGTATTTGCCGGTGCTGTTGGATCAAGTAAACCGCGCTCATAACGAGCAGCCATTGCCATACCAACTGCAGTTGCAACACCTTGGCCTAGTGGACCAGTAGTCATTTCTACACCTGCAGTGTGACCGTATTCAGGGTGACCCGGAGTTAGAGATCCCCATGTTCTAAAGCTTTGAAGATCCTTCATTTCAAGGCCATAGCCACTTAAAAAGAGTTGCACGTAGAGGGTTAGCGAAGAGTGACCGCAGGAGAGAATGAATCTGTCGCGACCTAACCACTGTGGATCTGATGGATCGTGAACTAAGTGGCGTTGGAAAAGTGAGTATGCGACAGGTGCCAGGGACATCGCAGTACCTGGGTGACCATTACCAACTTTTTGAACTGCATCAGCAGATAGGGCGCGCGCATAGGCAACAGCACGATCATCTAATTCAGTCCAACCGGTTAGTGCGCTCATCTCTTATCCATTCTGTGTGATTACTGACAGTCGGATTCGCCACGCTGCGATCCATACCAAAGTTGCTCCCAGTAAGTGAGCAGCAACTAAAATTTCAGGAATACCGGTGAAGTATTGAATATAGCCAATTCCACCTTGAGCAAGTGCAATTAATGCAAAAACCTTGATTGCTTTCTTGCTGTGGGCACTAGTTCCTTGCGCAACATAAAAAGCAAATGTGACTCCCAGTAGAAAGATAACAGCATCGGCATGGAGCCAAGCGACGGTACGAATGTCAAAATCAAATCGTTTCGCTTGCGCATCTCCGGCATGTGGACCTGATCCCGTAACTATTGTTCCCAGAATAATTACAACAAAAGAAGTGACTATGTGCACCCAGGAAATCTTTGAGGTAAGAGATGTGGGTTTCACAAAAACAACAGGTGTATATCTTCGGGAGTACAACGAGGTAGCTCCGGCTATGAGAATGATTGAGAGCAGCAGATGTCCAGCAACAGGGATAGGGTTCAAATCAGTTAACACAGTGATCCCGCCAAGAATTCCTTGACCAAAGATTCCTAGGAATTGTCCTACTGCCAGTAAGCGTAAATCTTTCCGCTTACTCTTTAAAACTGCGATAATGACTGCAGCCGATGCAATCACTAATACAAAAGTCAGTAATCGATTTCCAAACTCGATCCAAACATTGAGTTGTGGTTCGGCTTGATGGGGGACCGGGGTATAAGAACCTGGTGTGCATTCGGGCCAAGTGGGACATCCCAAACCAGAGCCCGTTAACCGAACAGCTCCGCCGGTAACGACCAGGGCGGCTTGCAAGAAAAGTAGTAGACCTGTGGCCGGAGCCAAAACCCTTGTTGCTACTTCTGAGGCCTTGGACATGGCCTAAGCCTATGACCCTTGAGCCACGCGGGGCTCTCGAGTGGCTCTCTGTGTCGAATTACGACACAATACTGTTGTGAAAATGACCGGTGCCAATCCAGCAGGGGACGATGCTCGTACCCGCGACCTAGTGGCCCGCTCAATTCTAGAAAATGGACCGTCAACCGCTGCCGTTCTAGGTGAGCGCTTAGGGCTAACCGCCGCAGGAATTAGACGACACCTCGATCTTTTGGTTGCAGATGGCGTTGTGGAAGCGCGTGATCCACGTTCTTCATCTATTCGTGGTCGTGGTCGACCTTCAAAAGTTTTTATCATGTCAGATCAAGGCCGCGAGAAGTTCGAGCATTCATATGACGACTTAGCTGTTGCGGCTTTGAAATTTATGTCAGCTCAGTCTGGTGCACATTTAGTGGATGCTTTCGCACAATCTCGCGCCGATGACATTGAACGCCAAGCACAAAAGTTTATTTCAAAGAGCACAGGCAAAGTCGATGCGCTCGCAGATTTCTTAACTGATCAGGGTTATGCGGCAAGTGTTCATGACAAGCCAATGGGACAAGAGCTGTGCCAACACCACTGCCCAATTGCTCATGTCGCTTCTGAATTCCCGCAACTGTGTGAAGCCGAGACGGAAGCACTCTCAAAAATACTAGGAACCCATGTTCAACGTTTGGCGACAATCGCACACGGCGATGGCGTCTGCACAACTTTTATCCCAAAGACACACACTACAACCCGAAAGGTACGTGCATGACTACAGCACATCCAGAACTAGATGGACTTGGCAACTACGAATACGGTTGGTCAGATAAGAGCTCAGCTGGCGATAACGCTAAGCGCGGCATCAATGAGGATGTTGTTCGCGACATCTCCTCAAAGAAATCTGAGCCACAGTGGATGCTAGATATGCGCCTCAAGGGTTTGGATCTTTTTGGTAAGAAGCCAATGCCAAACTGGGGATCAGATCTTTCAGGAATCTTTTTTGACACCATCAAATACTTTGTTCGGTCAACTGAAAAGCAAGCAACCACGTGGGATGACTTGCCAGATGAAATTAAGAATACCTACGACCGTCTTGGTATTCCAGAGGCTGAAAAGCAGCGCCTAGTGTCAGGTGTTGCCGCTCAGTACGAATCTGAGGTTGTTTATCACTCAATCCGTGAGGATCTAGAGGCACAAGGTGTGATTTTCCTTGATACAGATAGCGCCCTCAAGCAGCACCCAGAGTTATTCAAAGAGTACTTCGGAACAGTTATTCCAGTTGGAGATAACAAGTTTGCAGCACTCAATACCGCTGCGTGGTCTGGTGGATCATTTATCTATGTACCAAAGGGTGTACATGTTGATATTCCATTGCAGGCTTACTTCCGTATCAATACTGAAAACATGGGTCAGTTCGAGCGCACATTGATTATCGCTGACGAAGATTCATACATTCACTACGTAGAAGGTTGCACAGCACCGATCTACAAGTCTGATTCTTTGCACTCAGCTGTTGTTGAAATCATTGTGAAGAAGGGTGCACGCGTTCGCTATACCACGATTCAAAACTGGTCTAACAATGTTTACAACCTTGTTACAAAGCGTGCAACATGTGCTGAAGGTGCAACCATGGAGTGGGTCGATGGAAATATCGGTTCAAAGGTAACCATGAAGTACCCAGCTATATTCTTAATGGGACCACATGCAAAGGGTGAGACGTTGTCACTTGCTTTTGCAGGTGAAGGACAACATCAAGATTCTGGTGCCAAGATGGTTCACGCAGCTCCATACACATCATCTTCTGTTATCTCTAAATCAGTTGCTAGAAATGGTGGTCGTACTTCATACCGTGGTCTTGTACAGGTACAAGAAGGTGCCCACCACTCTGCAAGCACAGTTAAGTGCGATGCACTATTAGTCGACACAATTTCTCGTTCAGACACATATCCCTACGTTGATATTCGTGAAGATGATGTGTCAATGGGTCACGAAGCAACAGTGTCAAAGATCAGCGATGATCAGTTGTTCTACTTGATGTCACGTGGTCTAAATGAAGATGAAGCTATGGCAATGATTGTTCGTGGATTTATCGAACCAATCGCACGCGAACTTCCAATGGAGTACGCACTAGAGCTCAATCGTCTTATTGAACTTCAGATGGAAGGTGCTGTCGGTTAATGTCAGTTTTAGCAACTAATTACTTAACGCCTACAGGGCGCGAGGAAGCGTGGCGTTTCACACCGCTCAAACGTCTTCGCGGTCTGCATGATGGCACCTCTGTGCAATCTGATCGATCAACATTGATCGCTAAAGACGCACTTCCTAAAGGCGTAACTTTCACTCGTGAAAATCTAGAGCCTCTTGCTGCAAGTGATGATGTCATCATTGAACGCATTCGTTCTTTTTCGCCATCTGTAGCTCACCTTTCGATCGCTGCCAACACAGAACTGTCAGAGCCAATCTTTTTGGGTCGTGCAGCTGGTGCCTTAGATACTGCTGAGTTCTCACGTGTTCGAATCTCACTAGGAACCCACGCGGTTGCAACTGTGATTGTTGAAAATACAACAGACACTATTTTGGCTGAGGATCTAGAGATTGCATTGGCTCCAGGTTCAAACCTGAAGTTTGTCACTTTGCAAGAGTTTGAATCCAAATCTGTTTACACAGCCCGCCATCACGCCGTCGTCGACAAAGATGCGACCTTCAAGTCTGTAACAGTTACTGTGGGTGGAGATGTTGTTCGTATTCTGCCAACAGTTGAATTCACAGCACCTGGTGGTTCAGTTGATCTGCTTGGTGTTTATTTTGCTACAGCTGGTCAGTTCTTTGAGCACCGCATGCATGTTGATCACGCAGTTCCTAACGCAAAATCAAATGTTAATTTCAAAGGCGCTCTTGCTGGACAAGGTGCACACACTGTGTGGATTGGTGATGTGCTAATCCGTGCAACTGCTGAGGGCACAGATACATATGAACTTAACCGCAATCTACTTCTGAGCGACGGTGCCCGTGCAGACTCAGTTCCTAACCTAGAGATTGAAACTGGCGAAATCATCGGTGCAGGACATGCAAGTACAACAGGTCGTTTTGATGACGAGCAGTTGTTCTATTTGATGTCTCGCGGAATCGCTATGTCAGATGCTCGACGCTTAGTCGTGCGCGGCTTCTTCAATGAGATTGTTTTGGAAATCGGGAACGAAACTGTTCAAAACCGAATCATGGACCGCATCGATGACGAGCTGGAAAAGGCTGCGAATAATGGCTGATTTAGTTCTAGATCAAATAACTGAAGGCAAGCCAGTTCTTATTGAAAAGAACGGTAAGTCAATCTGCGTCGCGCGCGTGGGTGATGAGGTATTTGCCATTGATGACACATGCACTCATTCGGAAGCATCTTTGTCAGAGGGCGATGTCACTGGATTCAAAATTGAATGCTGGCTACATGGCGCAGAGTTTGATCTTCGCACAGGGGAAGCATTAACCCTTCCAGCCAACATTGCATTGAAAACATATGCGGTATCAATCGACGGAAACGCCGTCACGGTAGAGATTTAGCAACGAGAGAAGAGAGAAAAAATGAGCACACTAGAAATCCGCGGCCTACAGGTATCAGTTGATACAGACAACGGCACAGTCGAAATCCTTAAGGGCGTCGATCTAACAATTAAGTCTGGCGAGACTCACGCCATCATGGGCCCAAATGGTTCAGGTAAATCAACTCTTGCTTACTCAATTGCAGGACACCCTAAGTACACAATCACAGGTGGATCTGTAACGCTAGATGGCGCAGATGTTCTTGATATGACAGTTGATGAGCGCGCAAAGGCTGGTTTGTTCTTAGCGATGCAATATCCAGTTGAAGTTCCAGGAGTTTCAGTGTCTAATTTCTTGCGCACTGCTGCAACTGCCCTTCGCGGTGAAGCACCAAAGCTTCGCACATGGGTTGGTGAAGTAAAGGATGCAATGCAGGCACTCAACATGGATCCATCATTTGCTGCACGTAACGTAAATGAAGGTTTTTCTGGTGGCGAGAAGAAGCGTCACGAGATCATGCAGCTAGAACTTCTAAAGCCTAAGATGGCAATTCTTGATGAAACAGATTCAGGACTAGATGTGGATGCGCTGCGTATTGTTTCTGAGGGCGTGAACCGTGCAAAGGCGGCAAACAACCTTGGAGTCATTTTGATTACGCACTACACGCGTATTTTGCAATACATCAAGCCAGATTTCGTACATGTGTTTGCTAATGGCCGTGTTGTTGAACAAGGCGGACCAGAGCTAGCTGACAAGCTAGAAGCAAATGGTTATGCAGATTATGTGAGCAAATAAGAAAGTTATGGCATTTAACGTTGCGAATGTACGTAAAGATTTCCCAATCTTTGAACGTACTATTCGCGACGGTAAAAAGCTGGTCTATTTAGATAGCGGAGCCACCAGCCAGAAGCCACTTTCAGTTATTGAAGCTGAAAGTAATTTCTATAAGTTTCATAATGCAGCCGTTCACCGCGGAGCGCATCAACTGGCAGAAGAGGCAACAGATGCCTATGAAGGTGCACGTCTAAAGGTTGCTGCATTCCTTGGTGCACGTGAAGAACAGATTGTTTTTACAAAGGGTGCGACTGAATCACTCAACCTAATTGCCTATGCCATGGGAAATGCAGCTCCCGGAACACGTTTTGTACTTACATCAAAGGACAAGATCGTTGTTACTGAGATGGAACACCACGCTAATTTGATCCCTTGGCAGCAACTGGCAGGACGCACTGGAGCGCAGCTATCGTGGTTTGAGGTCACGCCAGATGGACGTTTGGATCTTTCAAATATCAACTCGGTGATTACAGAGAACACAAAAGTTG
>CANLAC010000044.1 GCA_947488645.1 Actinomycetota bacterium
TTTGCCGCTGGCTTTATTCCAAAGTGGCTAGAAACTAGTGATCTAACTCAAGCCCTCACGGCAGGTGCAGCCCTTGCTGCAAAGTGTGTTTCATCAGTTGGGGCGCGCCCTCCCCTAAATTAACGCTTACTCTTGGCAGAATGCCCCAATGGCAACTGCGAAGACTCCCGCGAAATCTGCGGCTAAAGGTAAGAAACCCGCTGGACCAAAGCCCGGTGAATATCCAGGAAAGATCGTTGACATCGATGTTTCCAAGGAAGTTTCTGATTCCTTTCTTGAATATGCATACTCAGTAATTTATTCACGCGCACTACCTGATGCGCGTGATGGTTTAAAGCCTGTTCACCGTCGCATCTTGCATCAGATGGCAGATATGGGTCTTCGTCCAGAGCGCGGACATGTAAAGAGCGCACGTGTTGTTGGTGAAGTAATGGGTAAGTTGCACCCTCACGGTGATGGTGCGATCTATGACGCACTTGTTCGTATGGCGCAAAGTTTTTCTATGGGTTTGCCGTTAATTGATGGTCACGGAAACTTTGGTTCATTAGATGCTGGCCCTGCCGCAATGCGTTATACCGAAGCACGCTTGGCACCTGCTGCAATGTCTATGGTTGCAGAAGCAGATGAGGACACAGTTGATTTTGGTCCTAACTATGACGGTCAGCTCTCTGAACCTGTTGTTTTGCCTGCTGCATATCCAAACCTGCTTGTTAATGGTGGTTCAGGTATTGCTGTTGGTATGGCAACAAACATGGCACCCCACAACTTGGGCGAAGTTATCGCTGCAACTAAGTTTTTAATTGAAAATCCAACTGCAACGATTAAGCAGTTAATGAAGTTTATTCCAGGCCCAGATTTTCCAACAGGTGGAGAAATTGTTGGGCTAGATGGCGTGCGTGAGGCCTACGCCACCGGTAAGGGATCATTTAAGGTTCGCGCATCTGTTGAAATTGAAAAGGTTTCAACTCGCAAAATGGGTATTGTCATCAAAGAGTTGCCCTACACAATCGGACCTGAAAAAGTTGTTGAGCGCATCGCAGCCCTCGTTAAAGCTAAAAAGATTCAAGGAATCAGCGACATCATTGATCTTTCTGATGGCCAGACAGGTACCAACGTTGTTATTGAGATCAAAAATGGTTTTGAGCCTGAAGAGGTTCTAGAGAAGTTGTATGCACTCACTCCTATGGAGGATGCCTTTGCTATCAACGCAGTTGCACTCGTTAAGGGCAAGCCACAAACTCTTGGACTTAAAGAACTTCTACGAGTCTTTATTGATCACCGCATCGAAGTAGTTCGTCGCCGCTCTGAATACCGTAAGGCAAAGGCTGAAGGGCGACTTGGTCTTGTTGATGGACTGCTAAAGGCGATTATCGATATCGACAAGGTCATCAAGATTATTCGCGGTAGCGATGATGCAGCTCAAGCAAAAGATAAGTTGATCAAGGACTTTAAGTTAAATGATGAGCAAGCCACATACATCTTGGATATGCCTCTTCGTCGTTTAACCAAGATGAGCAAGATTGAACTTGAAACAGAACAAAAGGAGTTAAAGGCGGTGATTGCAGTGCTCACAAAGTTACTTAAGAGCGAAGATGCAATCAAAGCTCAGGTTTCTGATGAATTAACTGCGGTTGGTAAGTCATTTGCGATAGCCCGACGCACTCGAATTGGTGCTGCTTAAACCCAGCCGATAGACTCGGGTGTGATTTCAACCCAAGCCCTCGAATTACGTGCAGGTGCGCGCCTTTTAGTTAAGGGTGTAACTGTGCGTATTAACAGTGGTGACCGCATTGGTTTTGTGGGTCGAAACGGTGCTGGCAAATCAACTCTTGCAAAAGTCTTAGCTGGTGAAAATATGCCAGCAGGGGGTGCGGTAAATCGCACAGGAAAAATTGGTTACCTACCCCAAGATCCTCGTACCGGAAATGAACCTGGCACAGTGATCGATCGAATTCTCTCTGCGCGCGACCTTGATCAGATTGCTTCGCGCATGCGCGCAGTTGAAGAGGAAATGGCAACTGCCCAAGATGAAGCACTTGAAAAAGCGATGGAACGTTATGGTCGCGTTGAATCTGAGTTCTCTGCTGCCGGTGGATATGCAGCAACTGCAGAGGCCGAAGCAATTGCAACTTCACTTGGTGTGTCAGAGGCTGTCTTTGGAAATGAACTGTCAACTCTTTCTGGTGGCCAGCGCCGCCGTATTGAGCTAGCTCGTATTCTCTTTAGTGGCGCTGAGACTTTGCTACTGGATGAGCCAACTAACCACTTAGATGCTGACTCCGTTGTTTGGTTGCGCGAATTTTTGTCTAAGTATTCTGGCGGATTAGTAATTATTTCCCACGATGTGAACTTAATCGAAACAGTTGTGAACAAGGTGTTCTACCTAGATGCCAACCGTAACTGCATCGATGTTTATAACCTGGGGTGGAAGGCATACCTACTACAGCGCGAGCAAGATGAACATCGCCGCAAGAAAGAGCGTGCCAACGCTGAAAAGCGTGCAGAGATTTTGCAGAAGCAGGGCGAGAAGATGCGCGCAAAGGCATCTAAGGCAACTGCGGCTCAAGGCATGTTACGTCGTGCTGAAAAACTACGTAGCGGCCTTGATGATGTTCGAGTCGCAGACAAGGTTGCACGGCTTCGCTTCCCAACTCCTGCCCCATGTGGCAAGACTCCACTATCTGGTGAAGAGTTATCAAAGAACTACGGATCACTTGAAATCTTTACCGATGTTTCTTGTGTGATTGATAAGGGATCTCGCGTTGTAATCCTTGGCCTAAACGGTGCGGGCAAGACAACACTTCTTCGTATTTTGGCTGGTGAACTTGAATCAGATACTGGAAAAGTTGAACATGGCCACGGCCTAAAGATCGGTTACTACGCCCAGGAGCATGAATCACTTGATTTTGAACGCACAATTTTAGAGAACATGATGTCTGCAACCCCAGATATTGCTGAACCAGAGGCGCGAACCACACTGGGTTCTTTTCTATTTGTTGGCGATGATGTTCACAAACCAGTAAAGGTTTTGTCAGGTGGCGAGCGAACACGTTTAGCGCTAGCTGTTTTGGTTGTATCTGCAGCAAATGTTTTGTTACTTGATGAGCCAACAAATAACTTAGATCCAGCATCACGTGCCGAAATTCTTGGAGCATTATCAGAGTATCAAGGCTCTGTCATCATGGTTTCTCACGATGAAGGCGCTGTGCAAGCACTTAAGCCTGAGCGAGTTATCTTGTTGCCAGATGGCGATGAGGATTTGTGGAAAGAGGAGTACTTCGACCTAGTCTCTATTGACTAAGGTTTGCTTACTTTTACTGTGTCACCATTTTGATCGCGAGAGATAACTTCAATTCGCAAACCATCAACTGTAATCACATCACCAACGCGAAGTGCGGCATCAGTAAATTGTGGATCTGTTGAACCAGGTCGACGTTGAACTTTCCAGCCACCCTTAATTGATTGAATTGTCATATCAACTGTATACACAAGGGTGCCCTCCTGGGATGGGGTCAAAACATCGAAGCCCTCATTACGACGAGACTCTATAACTAAAATCTTTGAACTAGATAGTCTTACGACAATTGCCTTTGTTAGATCATTGACTCTCTCAATTGGATTTATCAGCTGAGTTACCCCAGTTGAAGTTATATCGACAACATTTACACAATTAATTTGAGAATCAGTTAACCATCCCAGTAAATACCTATTCCACGAGTTCAACTCAGTTGCACCAATAGACCAGTTATTTGACATCAAATCCCATGTGCCATAAACAGCATCACCTGGACTTACATACAAATCATGCAAACCAAATAGGTGGCCGGTTTCATGTGAAATCCAACGCCAAGGAGATCCTCCTGCTGTGTTATGCCATGCATCTGCTCCAGATAAAGTTATATTCGTAACGGGGCCATCATTTGTCGAAATACCCGCAGAGTTAAGCGGTCCTGCAGGGCCATAGGCAATTGATGCCCGAGGAATTTCACGTGGGCTCAAGACGTAAACAACATCAAATTGTGAGTAATCAACCAGTGGATCAGCGGTCTCGATTGCCAATTTCCAATAAGAATAAGCATCCCCCTGATTCCAGGTACCCAATTTATGAAAGGTTGAACTAACGGGCATGCGAACCCAGTTTTTCAATACCTGATAATCGAATTTAACTTTGTTGCCTGACATTTTATAGAAGAAATCATTCTGGCCATCAGTCATAGGTGTGAATTCCTCAGCAGGTGGCCTTTGTCCCACAACATCTGCAAAATCGACAGGGACGATCAGAGCCTTGATAGTCCCAAAACTTGGCAGGCGTCCAGGTGCTTTCGGAAATCCCACCTGCATTTGTAAGTTGCTCGTTTGATCTAAAAGTTGGCATTGTGTAGTGGGAACATATTTGTTTTCAGTAGCTACGCTAGGTAAATCGACGGTAACGGTGAAAAATCCATTGCTATTCACACTCAAACCTGAAATCGAAAGAACGCCAGAATTACTTACTGACGCTGTGTATCGCTTCCGAACGAATTGGATTTGATTTGGTTCCACAATATCAAATAGATAATTGCCTGAAACTAGGTTCGCGTAGAAACTACCATCACTATTTGCTGGATAAAATTTCCATTCCCCACCCGAAATCTGAACATAAACGCCTGGTGATCCTGCTTTAATTTTTTTATTCTGTGGGTTGAATATCCAAAGCTTTACATTTGTTCCAGCTGGAGCGGCTTGAACTGAGACTGGAAGATCAAAACTCTGTTCAAGATTTTTGGGGGTTCCACCAGGGCCTCCCGAATACACGGTCATACCTTTTACAGGTGGGGGAATAGCTCCACTTGGTGTTGGTGTTGGTGTTGGTGTTGGTGTTGGAGTTGGTGTTGGTGTTGGTGTTGGTGTTGGTGTTGGTGTTGGAGTTGGTGTTGGTGTTGGTGTTGGTGTTGGGGTTGGTGTTGGTGTTGGAGTTGGAGTTGGAGTTGGAGTTGGCGTTGGAGATGCAGATGGAGTTGCCTTTGGAATTACAGCAACTGGCTTACTCCACACAAGTTTCTTGCCAGATTTTACGCAGGTAAATTTGTTTGATTTATAAGTTTGCTTTTGCCCAAGCTTGCTACATGCTTTTCCAGCCACAGGTGCTGCTGCATTACTGGCGGGAACAATAAGAAAACCAACGCTCAAGACAAGAATTGCTATGTAGGCTCTCCGGCGCATTCCCAAAGGATAGTAGGAATTAAGCCTTAAGCGTCGATGTGCTCGCGATCGATTTCAGCGTTAGCAATGAATTCTTTACGTGGAGCCACATCACTACCCATCAATAGTTCAAACATTGCCTCTGACGCAGCAGCATCTGAGACAGTTATGCGGCGCAATGTGCGAGCATCTGGATCCATTGTTGTTTCACGAAGCTGATCTGCATCCATTTCACCTAGGCCTTTGTAACGCTGAATTGGTTCCTTCCAGCGCTTGCCGGTTTTTTTAAGATCTGCAGTTACCTTCTTCATCTCATCATCACTGTATGTGTAGATGTATTCGCCCTTTTTGCCTCCCCCGCCCATTACTTCGATGCGGTGCAGCGGTGGAATTGCAGCAAATACGCGGCCTGAATCAATCAGTGGACGCATGTAGCGATACATCAGGGTCAATAACAAACAACGAATGTGTGCGCCATCAACGTCAGCATCTGACATCAAAATAATGCGGCCATAGCGTGCTTCATCTAATTCAAAAGACTTTCCAGAACCAGCACCAATTACCTGAATAATCGAGCCACACTCTTTATCTTCAAGCATCTGCGATAGCGATGCTTTTTGCACATTAAGAATTTTGCCTCGAATAGGCAGGATTGCTTGGAACTCGCTGTTACGCGCAGCCTTTGTTGTGCCAAGGGCTGAGTCACCTTCCACGATGAACAACTCAGTGCGTGTTACATCCTCTGAGCGACAATCTGAGAGCTTTGTAGGAAGAGAAGAGGATTCCAGTGCGTTCTTGCGACGCTGTAGATCCTTGTGAGCACGCGCACTAATACGTGTGCGAGATGCTGCTGCAATCTTTTCTAGAACAAGTCGACCATTTGCCTTATCAATGCGCTTTGTGGTGTTGAAGTATTCCTTCATTTTATCTGCCACAACGGCTGAAACAATTCGTGTGGCTGCTGCAGTTCCTAGAACTTCCTTTGTCTGACCCTCAAACTGTGGTTCAGACATACGAACTGTAATCACGGCAGTTAATCCTTCAAGAATGTCATCTTTAATAACATCTGCTTCTTTATTTGCCAAAGTCTTCGTAGATCTCAACGCTTCATTGATCACCTTAACAAGTGAGCGTTCAAAACCAAGAACGTGAGTTCCACCTTTAGGGGTTGCAATGATGTTTACAAATGAGCGCTGTGTGGTCTCAAAGCCATTGCCCCACTTCATCGCGATATCAACTTCCATATCGCGCTCTACCTCAGTAGAAACCATATGGCCCTTGTCATCTAGAACAGGAACTGTCTCCTGGTAGTGACCGGTGCCGTAAATACGAACGACATCGCCAACAGCCTCATCTGGCTGCAGATAATTACAGTATTCAGTAATACCGCTCTTGTGGAAGAAGGTTTCAGTTGTCTTTGTCTTAGTGCGATTGTCATTAACAATCAGTGTTAAACCAGGTACTAAATACGATGTTTGACGCGCACGTGCGTAAATTTCTTCTAGATCAAGCTCTGCCTCTTTTAGGAAAATCTGGCGATCACTCCACCACTTAATACGTGTGCCAGTTACCTTGGATGAAATCTTTCCGATGACACGCAAACCTGATTTTGGTTCAAAGGGTGCCTTGGGGCCATCGCCATCAAAAATACCTGCAGTTCCGCGTTGGAATGACATCCAATAAATCTTTCCATCGCGATCAACTTCTGCATCAAGGCGGGAGGCAAGTGCGTTCACAACAGATGCACCAACACCGTGGAGACCACCGGAGGCAGCGTATGAACCACCACCAAATTTTCCACCAGCATGTAATTTTGTAAGAACAACTTCAACACCAGTTAAGCCAGTCTTTTGTTCCTTATCAACTGGAATACCGCGACCATCATCATGGACTTCAACAGAACCATCGGATTCAAGATTAATTTCAATTTTCTTACAATGGCCAGCCAGAGATTCATCGACAGAGTTATCAATGATTTCCCACAAGCAGTGCATGAGGCCACGTGAATCGGTTGAACCGATATACATTCCTGGGCGTTTGCGAACTGCATCTAGACCTTCGAGTACTGCAAGGTCCTTTGCTGTATAACTATCTTGCAAAGGGGTCGCAGTTACATCTTTTTCGGCCATGAGGCCAAAGGTTATAGCCATCACCCCTTTTTTGTGTGTAAGCGCGCCGAATACATCTCAGATAGTGGAAATTGTCGACTCTCAGCGTTAAATCAGTGTTAATTAAGCAAAAAAGATTAAAAACAACAAGCGGAGAATAAACAAATGTGGAATCCTGTTCCATAGAGAAGAACACGGAAACGGAGAGAGATATGTCAGAACAGTTTTTGCTTGAATCAGTACCTCTTAACGCCCTAGATCGTTGCGATCGTTGCGGTGCCCAGGCTTATGTCCGTGCAGTGCTTCTAAACGGTGGGGAACTCATGTTCTGTGCACATCACGGCAAGGAATACGCTGAAAAGCTAAAGCCAATCGCCGCAAAGATTCATGATGAATCAGAAAAGCTGATTGAATCTAAAAACTAGATTTACTATCAAAAAAGCCCTTATGCGATTAACGCGTAAGGGCTTTTTTGTTGATGAATCTTAATCTAGATAATCGCGCAGTACCTGACTACGTGATGGGTGACGAAGCTTTGACATTGTCTTTGATTCAATCTGGCGAATACGTTCACGTGTAACTCCGTAAACCTTTCCGATCTCATCTAGTGTCTTTGGCTGGCCATCTGTTAAACCAAATCGCATTGCAACTACGCCAGCTTCACGTTCTGACAAAGTGTCTAGCACTGAGTGCAACTGCTCTTGCAGCAAGGTAAATGAAACCGCATCTGCTGGAACAACAGCTTCACTATCTTCAATCAAATCACCAAACTCTGAATCGCCTTCTTCACCCAGTGGTGTGTGAAGTGAGATTGGTTCACGGCCATACTTTTGAACTTCAACAACCTTTTCAGGTGTCATATCAAGTTCTTTAGCTAACTCTTCTGGAGTCGGTTCGCGACCAAGATCTTGCAGCATCTGACGCTGAACACGTGCCAACTTGTTAATAACTTCAACCATGTGAACAGGAATACGAATTGTGCGAGCCTGGTCAGCCATCGCACGAGTAATTGCCTGGCGAATCCACCATGTGGCATAGGTTGAGAACTTGTAACCCTTTGTGTAGTCAAACTTCTCAACTGCGCGAATAAGTCCCAAGTTACCTTCCTGGATCAAGTCCAGGAAGAGCATTCCGCGGCCGGTATAGCGCTTGGCAAGAGAAACAACCAGACGTAGGTTTGCCTCGAGCAAGTGATTCTTTGCGCGCTTTCCATCTTCGACTAGCCATTCAAGTTCGCGCTTGTACTTCTTTTCTAACTTCTTTTCATGCTTCAACTTCTCTTCTGCAAAAAGACCAACTTCTACGCGTGTAGCAAGCTCTACTTCCAGCTCTGCATTCAGCAATGCCACGCGGCCAATCTGCTTTAAATAATCCTTAACTGGATCTGCCGTAGCACCAGCTGTCATAACAGTCTGTGCCGGAGCATCATCTTCTTCAGATGCCTTTAATGTAAAGGCATCCTCTTCTTTGCCCTGTGTTGCCTCATCAGCCAAGTCCACAACGCGAGGCTGGGCACCCTTTTCCTCTTCGCTGTCGATGATCTCGACAACTTCCTTGATCAAAGTTTCAACATCTTCTAATTCAACTTCTTCTAGCTCAACCTCTTCGCCATCAATCTTGG